>CAMCPF010000105.1 GCA_945876515.1 Candidatus Kuenenia stuttgartensis | reverse complement strand
ATGCTCGTGGCGTAGGAGGCGAGGCAAAGCCGGCCGTGCGCGAGGCTCTCGGCCACGGGCAGGCCCCAGCCCTCGTACCGCGACGGGTAGATCGTGGCAGCGCAGTGGTGGTAGTACCAGGCGAGCTCCGCGTCTTCGATCCCGTGCAGGATGTGGATCCGGCCGTTCACGGCGCGGTCGTGGCGGATCTCGTGCATCAGGTCGTCGACGAGCAGGTGCGGCACGCCGAGGCAGACCAGGTCGGGGCAGGTCTCCGGGTCGCGGGCGGCCAAGACCTGCCAGGCGTCGTAGAGCAGCCGGTGGTTCTTGCGGACGTCGAGCGTGGAGACGCAGACGAAGAACGGGCGGGGCGGGACGAACCGGGGCCGCGGCGGCGTCTCGTCGCGGCTCGAGCCCAGTTCGTCGCCCAGCCGCACGACGCTCGTCGGCGGCAGGGGGAACCGGCTCTCCTCGCAATACCGGGCGATCTCGCTCCGTGAAAACTCGGAGATCGTGAGCACGTGATCCGACTCGGTGAGCACGTTGCGGACCCACCCGGTCACCTGCCGCACGGTGGCCTCATCGACCCACTGCGGCTTGATCGTGGGGATCAGGTCGTAGACCATCCGCAGCACGCGGACACCGCGGCGGCGCATCGCCGCGGCGGCGGCGGCATGACCCTCGATCGGCCACGACGCGCCCAGCGAGAGCAGCACGTCGCCGGGGGCGAAGGGCTCCTCCGGCTCGACCGCCCGGGTCGGCAGCGGCCTGGTGCGGCCGGCGAGGGTCGGCGTGGGCAGCCGCCGGAACGACTCGCGCGCTCGCACGGCGAGCCAGCGGCCGAAGCTGCGGCGAAGATCCCGCGAGGCCGTGCCGAACCCACGGCAGGCCGTGCGGAGTTCGCTCGCGGCCGGGCTCGTGCCAAAGATCAGCTCGCGGCCCTTCCGACGGCGGCGGTGGGGCACGACCGCCGCTGCGGCCGCATCCGGCCAGGCCCCGGCCAGGTGGCGGCGGACGGCGGACGGCAGCTCCGCGACGGCGAGCGGCTCGAACCGGCGTCGGCTCTGATCAAACCGCGTCAGCCTCACCGGCACGTCCTCGGCCACCAGGCCACCGAGGATCCCGACGGTCGTCCGCTGGATGCCCGTGAGATGGGGCAGCGTCCAGGTCATCAGGTCGGAGACGTCGTACCAGGTCGTCACGGGAAGTCTTTCACGGCGGGGCCGGAGCGGGGCCGGCTCAGCCGGCCTTTCGCGGGGTCGCCAGGTAGTGGCCTGGCACGAGCACGAAGTCGTCGGTGGTGTTGGCCGGATAGGAGAGCGGGGCCCGCAGACCCGGCTCCTCGCGGCGGTAGTAGAAGCGGTTCAGCCCGTCGAACAGCGCGAACTCGTAGCCGTTCTCGAGCAGGATCCCCTCCCAGTCGAACCAGGCCGGCTCGAACGAATAGGGGTCGCAGCCCCGAAACTTCGGCTTGATCGCCTCCAGCAGGATCACCCGCGGGCGGAACGACCGCCAGTCGTTGCCCAGGAGCACGTCCCGCTCCGCCCCCTCGACGTCGATCTTCAGAAACTCGACCTCACCCGGCGGCAGCTGTCGGGCGATCTCGGCGAGCGTCGTCATCGGCACGGTGCGGGTGGAGCGCTGCAGGCCGAACTCCTCCACCGCCTTGGGGTCGAAGGTCTCGACGTAGGTGGAGAGCCCGGAGTCGCCCCACTCGTGAAACTCGATGCTCCCCACGCTCGCGCCGCAGGCCACGTTGAGGTTCCAGTCGCGCGGTCGGTGCTTCTCGAACTTCCTGTGAAACCGCTCGACCGGCTCCACGTTCACCCCCGACCAGCCGAGGTCGTAGAAGTGCTTCGTGACCGAGTCCACGGTCGGATCGAAGCCGCCGATGTCGATGTAGCGGCCGCGGTCGCAGGCGTGGAACACCCGGTTGAGGATCACGTCCTCGAAGTTCTGGGCGTAGGAAATCATCATGGCGGGCTCGACTTTGGGGCGTGAGTGGTCGGGCGAGCAACGGGAGCGGTGCGGCAGGCTCAGCCGGCCTTGCGGATCACCAGGGCGATGGAGGTGGAGGCATGGCCGGCGAGGTTGAGCCGCAGGTGCTTGACCTTGGGCGCGGGCGTGGAGTGCCAGTCGGCGTACGGCGGCTCGTCCACGAAGCGGTCGAGGCCGTGGCTGCCGGGATCCACGTCGAGCGGCTCGACGTGGTGGCCCTGGGCCACGAGCCGGCCGCAGACCGCCTCCATGTCTCGGAGCCGGTAGATCACGCAGGGGCCGTCGGCGAGCGTGGCCTCGTTGCTCGAGAGGTTGAACTCGGTGGTGTGCACGGCCACGCCCCCGGGCACGAGGCAGTCCATCTGTCGCTCGAGGAAGTCGAGGCCGAGTTGGAGCGAGCCGCAGTGCTCGAAGGAGCAGGTGGACCAGGTGAAGTCGTAGCCCGTGAGGTCGGCGGGCACGGGGTTCATGTCCACCGGCCGGAACGAGACCAGCCGGTGGAAGGCGGCCGGGTCGCAGAGGCCGGCCGCATTCAGGGCGTCGCATTCCCCGACCCACTGGCCCGACTTGGCCCAGGGGTTGCGACGGTCGTCGTCGGCTGGCAGGTCGGTGGCTGTGATCTCGCAGCCACGGGCGGCGAACAGGGCAGGCAGTTTCTCGGCGCCCACGGCGAAGCCTAGCCCACGCCGGCCGGCACGGAGCATGTCGCGTTCCTCCAGCGCCTGGCAGATGAAGGCCAGTTCCCAAAGCTTGCGATGGGGCCGCCAGGGCTCGCAAAGCACCTCCGCCCACTGACGGAAGGTGGCCGAGTCGAGGGTGTCGTAGCGGCAGAGCTGGGAGATCAGCCCGCGGGAGTCGTCCCGCCGCGGGCCGCGGAGGTGGAGATCGGGCCGATGCCGGCGGAGCAGGTGGGGCTGCACCGGTGGCGGCTCCGCCGCCGGTCCGAACCACCGCCGGACTTTCCGAGCGAGCGAACTCATATAGGCCGTGCCTCCCCTGCGTCGTGGCCGGCCTTAGGCCGCCTTCCGGGCAGCGGCGGGCACGCCCTTGATCAGGGCCTCCTGCCGGGCTAGTTCGAGGTCGCCCTCGACCATCATGTCCACCAGCTGCTCGAAGCTCGTGCGCGGCGTCCAGCCGAGCCGGGTGCGGGCCTTGGTGGAGTCGCCGAGGAGTAGATCGACCTCGGCCGGCCGGTAGTAGCGCGGGTCGATCTCCACGAAGTCGCTGTAGTCGAGCCCGAGGCGGCCGAACGTCTTCTCGCAGAAGTCGCGGACGGAATAGAGCTCGTTCATCGCGATCACGTAGTCGTCGGGCTCATCCTGCTGGAGCATCAGCCACATCGCCTCGACGTAGTCGCCGGCGAAGCCCCAGTCACGCTGGGCGTCGAGGTTGCCGAGATACAGCTTCTGCTGGAGCCCGAGCTTGATCCGGGTGGCAGCGCGAGTGATCTTCCGGGTCACGAAGGTCTCGCCGCGGCGCGGGCTCTCGTGGTTGAAGAGAATCCCGCACGAGGCGTGCAGCCCGTAGCTCTCCCGGTAGTTGACCGTGATCCAGTGGCCGTAGACCTTGGCCACGCCGTAGGGGGAGCGGGGATAGAAGGGGGTGGTCTCCTTCTGCGGCGTCTCCACCACCTTGCCGAACATCTCCGAGCTGGAGGCCTGGTAGAAGCGGATCTGGTCGCCCGTGTCGTCCTGCACGTCGCGGATCGCCTCCAGCAACCGGAGCACGCCCACGGCCGTGGTGTCGGCCGTGTAGGCCGGCTGGTCGAAGCTGACGCGAACGTGGCTCTGGGCGGCGAGGTTGTAGACCTCGTGGGGGCGGATCTCGCGGATCAGACGGACGAGCCCGTTGCCGTCAGAGAGATCGCCGTAGTGGAGGTGAAGGCTCGGCGACTCGCCGAAGATGAGGTGCTCGACCCGCTCGGTGCCGAAGGTGCTGGAACGGCGACGCAGGCCGTGTACCTCGTAGCCCTTCTCGATGAGCAGTTCAGCGAGATACGAGCCGTCCTGGCCGGTGACGCCGGTGATCAGAGCACGCTTGGGCATGGAGCCTCCCTGGTGAAACGATGCGCCTGGTGAAACGATGCGGTGAACAGGGCCGACGGCGGGGGCCACGAGGCCGATGAGGGCCGGGCCGACGCCGAAGCGCGAGGACGTTAGCAGGACGCCGCGACCGCCGAAACCTCATTTTCCCCGGCGGTTTGCCCGAGGATCGACTCGTACACGCGGGCGTATCCCCGGGCCGTGGCCCCCCAGGAAAAGGTGGCGGCATGAGCCCGCGCGCGGGGGGCGAAGCCGGGGTCGGCCTGAAAGGCAGCCATGCCGGCCTCGTAGGCCGCGCCCATCGCGGCTCCGTCGAAGGAGTCGAGATAGAAGCCGTGGTCGCCCGCGATCTCGGGCAGGCAGGTGGTGCGGGCCATGAACACCGGCCGCCCGGCCTGCATCGCCTCGAGCACAGGAAACCCGAAGCCCTCGGTCAGGGAGGGAAAGAGAAACGCCTCGCAGTGTTCGTAGAGCCACTGCCGGTCGGCGTCGTTGACCTCGCCCGGCAGGATCGCCCGCCCTTCGAGCCGGCGCCGCGACACCTCGCGGCCGAGAAAGTCACCGTAGGGGGTGGCCTTCTTGCCGGCGATCACCAGCCGGCGGCCCGGCAGCATCTCGAGCAGGTCGAGCAGGACGTGGAAGTTCTTGTGGGCCAGGCAGTTGCCGACGGTGAGGATGAAGGGCCCCGGGGCCAGCCAGGCGGGCCGGCTCGCGGCTGCAGCCGGCGGCGGGCTGAGACCCAGCGGCACCACGTGGATCGGTCGCCCGCCGAGCCGGAGGCGGCTGGTGACGTCGTCAGCCACGAACTGGGAGTCGGTGACCACGGCGTCGGCCCGGTCGATCTTGTCCTGGATATCGGCCAGCTTGCGGGCGATCTTGCCCACCTGCTCGTCGTGCGGCGCCTCGTGCAGGAAGTTGAGGTCGTGGATCGTCAGCAGCACCGGCACGCGGGGGTCGAGCGGCAGGTACTTCGACATCTGGTTGGTGACGTGCCAGAGAGCGACCTGCGCGGCCGGCAGAAACGGGCTCACGAGCGGCCGGAGATACTGCCGCAGCACCTCCTTCTTCCAGGGTGCGACCGCGATTCGCTCGAACCCCCCGCCGGGAAAGTGGCTCTCTGCCCCGGCGGGCAGAAAGAAGACCGGCTCGAACCGGCCCGGTGCCACCTTCAGAAGTTCTTCGGCGAGGTGGAGCGAGAACCGGCCAAGGCCGCAGTTGATGTGCCGCAGCTTCTCGAGATCGACGACGATTCGGGGGAGGCTTTTGGGCATGGGGCTTCCGGGGCGGGCGGCCCCATCTTCACGTCCCGCGCGTTGGCAGGACAAGCCGCCTTCGGCCCCGGGCGCCGGCCGCCGCCTCCCCGCCCGGGCCTGGCGATTGCCCACCGGGGCGGCACGGCTTACGCTGACAGCCGATTTCGCAGCCTCTCGTTGCAGCCTCAGGGAGATTTTTGATGAGCCTTCGAGTCCCGTTCGCGCTGGCCGTGATCCTGGCCACCATCGCCGCCGTCCGGCCCGCGGCCGCCGAGCCCGCCGTCGCCGCAGCCCCCGCCGCCGGCTGGCAGACGCTCTTCAACGGGAAGGACCTCGAGGGCTGGAACGGCGACCCGAAGCTGTGGAGCGTGCGCGACGGCGTGATTCACGGCGAGACCACGCCGGAGCACAAGGCCAACGGCAACACCTTCCTGATCGCCGAGGACCTGCTGCTCGAGGATTTCGAGCTCGAGCTCTCGTTTCGCTGCAATGCCACCAACAACTCCGGGATCCAGTACCGCTCGAAGCACATCACCGAGGGCAATCCGAAGAATGCCTGGGTGGTTCGCGGCTACCAGCACGAGATTCGTAACGAGCGGAAGCTCCCCAACGTCGCCGGCTTCATCTACGACGAGGGGGGCAAGCGGGGGCGGATCTGCAACGTGGGCGAGAAGGCCGAGTGGACCGCCGCGGGCAAGCAGGTGACCGGGCAGCTGATCGACGCGGCCGGATTCGAGAAGCTGTTCCGGCTCGACGACTGGAACGATGTCCGGATCGTGGCCGAAGGCAACCACATCCGGCACTATCTCAACGGCACCTTGATCCTCGACTTCACCGACGACGACGCCCACGCCCTGCGGCAGGGGATCCTGGCGCTGCAGCTGCACGCCGGGGCCCCGATGTGGGCGGAGTATCGTGGCATCCGGGTGCGGCCGCTCCCGGCCGGCAAGTGACCAGTCATCCTCAATCCAGTTCGTTCACCCTTCTTTTTGGAGCTTCCAAGCTATGAGCCTGTTCAAGGAGTTTCGCGAGTTTGCCATGCGGGGCAACGTCATCGACCTCGCGGTCGGTGTCGTGATCGGGGCCGCGTTCGGCAAGATCATCAGTTCGCTGGTGGCCAACATCATCATGCCGCCGCTCAACCTGCTGACGAGCAAGTATGGCGTGAACTTCAACGACCTCGCCCTCAAGATCAAGACCGAGGCTCCCAAGCTCAACCCCGACGGCACGATGGTGATGGTGGACGGAAAGCCCGAGATGGTGTTCCAGAACTACCCGATCCTCAACTACGGCCCGTTCATCCAGTCCGTGATCGACTTCCTGCTCGTGGCGATCGCGCTGTTCGCCGTGATCAAGCTGCTCAACACGGCCAAGGCCCGGTTCGAGGCCCAGAAAGCCACCGAGCCGCCGGCCCCGCCGGAGGACGTCGTGCTGCTCCGTGAGATCCGCGACTCGCTGGCCAGGCGGTAGGGCCGCGGCCGCGGGTGGTCGGGCAGGGGATCCATGCCGCGCCCCAATGATGGGATGCCCATGAAGACGCTGACTTCGGCGTTCGTCGTCGTCCTGGTCCTGGCTGGCCCCGCCAGCGCCTGCCACGCCGAAGAGCGGGCGTCGCTCACGCTGCACGCCATCTTCGATGGCGACATGGTGCTCCAACGTGGCAAACCGATCACGATCTGGGGCTGGGCCACGCCGGGCCAGAAGGTTGCGGTGCAACTCGGCAGCGACAGGGCGGAAGCCGAGGCCACCGGCGAGAAGGGGCGGTGGGAGGTGACGTTTCCTGCGCGTGAGGCGAGCGCCGAGCCGCAGACGCTGACGGTCACCGCCGGCACGGAAAAAATCGAGCTGGGCAACATCGTCGTCGGCGACGTGTGGGTGCTGTATGGCCAGAGCAACATGGCGTTTCCGCTTGGCAAAGTGCAGCGCCGAGACACCGAATCCCTCCAGGCAAACCTGCCGAACCTGCGGCTCTTCTCCATCACCACCAACGAACAGGCCGACCTGCCGGACGACATCGACCGCACCACCATCGATACCGGCGGGTGGGTGACGTCGAGCCCGGAGACCGCCCTCGAGTTTTCCGCGATCGGGTATGTCTTCGGGTCGCAGATCCAGCGCTCCTTGGGAATCCCCATCGGCGTGATCAAAAACTCCCGCGGTGGGGCGTCGATGGAGGCGCTCGTCCCCATCCGGAAGTTCCAGGAACTCCCCTCCGGTAAGGCACTCGTGGAGCACATCGCCGCCCTGCGGGCCACCTTCGACCTGCGGGCGGAAGCACTCAAGACGTGGGAGATCGAGCTGAAGCGTGCCCGGGACAAAAAGTTGCCGGAAGACCAATGGCCCAAGAGACCGGAGCACGCCGAGAACGTCCGGTCGTGGAACATTCCGGGCAAAAGCCCCAGCCACCCCGGCAGCGTCTACAACGGGATGTTTGGGGTGTTCAAGGGCTTCAACATCAAAGGTGTGCTCCTGCACCACGGCCACAACAACGCCATGACAGGCAACTGTCGGCCGAAGTTCTACCGCTGGATGACCAAGGCGCTCATCGAAGGAGTGCGTGAGGATTTCAAGGATCCAACCATCGCCTACGGCGTGATCGGTTTCTGCGCCGGAGCACGGCCGCAATCAGAAGAAGATTTCGAAATCCAGCCTCCGGGGCCGGCTTTCATCCGCGAGGCCCAGCGACTCGGCGTCACCGATCTCAATGATCCGACAAACAGCGGGTACATTCCCGCCTACGACGTGCAGGTGGCGGGACTTCACCCGGAAAAAAAGGTCGAACATGGCCAGCGTGCGGCACGGTGGGCCCTGAACAAGATCTATGACCGGAAAGCTCAGTGGCAAGAAGCGAAGTTGCTTTCCGTGACCACCGAAGGAGATGAAATGATTCTCACCTTCGACGTCCGCGTGCATCGCGACGACTCGGGAACCATCCTCGAAGGGTTCTCACTCGCAGGCGACGACGGCAAGTTTTACAAGGCTTACGCCCGCAACTCGACCAAGGGCTCGTTTTGGGACGCCGCCAAGATCATCCACGTCTGGAGTCCGCTCGTGCCCCAGCCCGTCGCCCTGCGGTATGCCTGGGGGCACGCCCCGATGGGCAATCTCAAGGTGCAGGGGCACCAGGACATGGCGCTCCCCGAGTTCCGCACCGACTCCTGGGATCTGCCCGAAAGCGACGACCTGACGGACAAGGGCCTGACGAAGGAATTCTCCCGACAATGGGAGGCGGACGGTAAAGCCCGCCTTCAATACCGCCGCACCGAGGAGGCCAAGCGAGCGATCGACATCATGGAACGCCTCGAGACCCTCGGAAAGCCGAAGCCATGACGAACCTCGAGCCGGCTCGTGGCCCATCGTGATCCTGGCTTGATCTGGCGACAGCCGTTCAGTGGGGCCCGGGCGGGCTGGTCGGGGGTGGGCACGTGACGGTGGTCTCCTTCCCCGTGGCCGGATCGTGGA
>CAMCPF010000104.1 GCA_945876515.1 Candidatus Kuenenia stuttgartensis | reverse complement strand
CCGGCTCCGCGGGAAGCTGATGCTGATCGTGGGCGAGCTCGACCGCAACGTCGATCCGGCGAGCACGCTGCAGGTGTCGGCCGCGTTGGTGCGGGCGGGCATCGACCACGAGTTGGTCGTGATCCCGGGCGCCGGCCACGGTGCCGCTGAGACCCGCTACGGCTCGATGAAGCGGCTCGGGTTCCTGGAGCGGCACCTGCTCGGCAGGTGAGCGGCTAGTGAAGCAGCGGCTCGTGGGGCCCCGAGGCGACCGAATCGATCCGGCCGTCTTCCATCGAGGCGATCCGGTCGGCGAAGGAGTAGACGCGGGAGTCGTGGGTGACCACGATCACGGCCCGGCCGGGCTGGACGGCGATCTTCTGGATCAGCTCCATCGTGATCCGGCCGTTCTGGGCGTCGAGGGCGCTCGTCGGCTCGTCGCAGACCAAGAGCCGCGGCTCGTGCACGAGCGCCCGGGCGATCGCCACCCGCTGCTGCTGGCCGCCGGAGAGTTCACTCGGCAGGTTGGCGAGCCGGTCGCCCATCCCGAGCTGGTCGAGGATGTCGGCCGCCGCCTCGACGGCGGCCCGCCGGTTCCAGCCCGCGATCAAGAGCGGCACGGCGGCGTTCTCGGCGGCAGTGAGCGCGGGCAGCAGGTTGAAGGCCTGAAACACGAAGCCGACATGGTCGCGGCGAAACTTCACCTTGCGGCCGTTGCTCATCCGCACGAGATCTTGCCCGAGCACCACCACCTCGCCGTCGGTGGGCTCGAGCGTGCCGGCCACGATGGAGACGAGCGTGGTCTTCCCGCAGCCGCTCGGCCCCACGAGCATCAAGAGTTCGCCGTAGGGGATGTCGAGATCCACGCCCCGCAGCGCCCGCGTGACGGCCCCGCCACTGCCGAACTCCTTGGTCACTCCCCTGACCCGCACAGCCACTTCCGCGAGCGGCCGGTCGTCGTGCGTCTGGAAACTTGCAGCGCTGGCCATGCCTAGCCTCGGAACACGATTGCGGGATCGACGACGAGCACCTTGCGGATCGAGAGCAGGCTGGCCACGAGCACGATCACGAATACGGCCACGGCCGTGATCGTGAGCACCTGCCAGGGCATGAAGAAGGAGAGCCGGGAGGCTCCCTTCACGAACCAGCCGAAGAGCCCCGCCAGGCCCACGCCCAACCCGTAGCCGATCAGCCCCACCTGCAGCCCCTGGGCGAGCACCATCACGAGGATCGTCCAGTTGCTCGTGCCCATCGCCTTGAGGGCCCCATACTGCCGGATGTTCTCGACCGTGAAGAGATAGAAGGTCTGGCCGGCGATCGCGGTGCCCACGAAAAACCCGAGCAGCACGGTGATCCCGAAGTTGAGCGGGATGCCGGTCTTCCGCAGGTAATAACTGACTGTCTTCCAGAGAAACTGCTCGCGGGTGAGCGCCTGGAGGCCCGTCCGCTCCTCGATCCGCCGGCAGACCTCCTCCTCGGGCACGCCCGGCTGGGCGTCGGCCAGGACGAACGACAGCACCTTGCGCTCCGGCGGGGCGAAGAGCACCGCCTGGCTGTAGCGGGTGTAGACGATCGGGAAGCTTTGGAAGGTGCGGCTGGCCTTGGTGAGGCCCACGAGCACGGCCCGGCGGTCGTTCATCTCGAAGGTGCGGCCGAGCTTGTAGGGCTCGCCGGGCCAGATCCGCTTGTAGCCCGCGTCATCCATGATCACGGCGTCGGGCTTGCGGAGGTCGGCGATCGAGCCCAGGAACACGCCCCCGGGCGCGCCCACGAGCGTGGCGTCGTCAAGGCCGAGGATGATCATCTGCTCGTAGGTGCCCTCCGCCAGCCGGGCCCGACCGATCCCCTTGTAGAACCGCACCGCCCACTCGACGCCGGGCACGCTTTTGACGCGAAACAACTCTGTGTCGGCGAGCGGCTTGATGTCGTCGACGAACTGCACGTGCTTGTCCATCACCCAGATGCCCGCCCCCTCGACGTCGCGGATCTGGCTGACTGTGAGCGACATCAGGCCGCAGAAGATGGAGGCCTGCTGGGCGATCAGCACGGCGGCAAAGACGACGCCGAAGATGATTCCCAGGTATTTAACCCGGTTGCCGACCAGCATCTTCCAGGCGATCCAAAGCATGGTCGGAGTGTATCGCGCTGCCGGCTTCGAGGCTCTGGTATCCTGTGGCCCTTTCCGGAATCGAGGGAGATGCGCGTGCCAGGGCCGGCCGAGATCGATGCAGCGGGGCAGGCAGCCGCGGCGCTCGATCCGCGGGTGGCCGAGGTGCTCCGGCGCTGGTGGGGCTTCGAGACGCTCCGCCCCCTGCAAGCCGAAGCGATCCAGACGGCGCTGGCCGGCCGCGACTCGCTCGTGGTGATGCCGACGGGCGGGGGCAAGAGCCTGTGCTACCAGCTGCCGCCGCTGGTGGGCGAGTCGACCGACGTCGTGATCTCGCCGCTCGTGGCCCTGATGAAGGACCAGGTGGATTCGCTCGAGGCGATTGGCTACCCCGCTGCCGCCCTCCACTCGGGCCTCTCGGCCGAGGAGCGATCGGCGATCCGCGGCCGGCTCCGGGCCGGGGAGCTCCGGCTGCTCTTCACGGCGCCCGAGCGGCTCGTGAACTCGGGGCTCCTCGACACGCTCGCCGAGGTGGGCGTGAAGCGGTTCGCGATCGACGAGGCCCACTGCATCAGCCAGTGGGGCCACGACTTCCGCCCCGAGTATCGGCAGCTGGCCCTGCTGCGGGAGCGGTTTCCACAGGCCAGCCTTCACGCCTTCACCGCCACGGCCACGCCGCGAGTCCGCGACGACATCGCCGGCCAGCTCGGGCTGCGTGACCCCGCGGTGCTCGTGGGCACCTTCGACCGGCCGAACCTCGTCTATCGCGTGGTGCCGCGGACCGACCGGGTGGCCCAGACGCTCGCGATCCTCGGCCGCCATCAGGGCGAGGCCTCGATCGTGTATTGCGTCTCGCGCCGGGAGACGGAGCAACTGGCCGCCAAACTCGCCGCCGAAGGGCTGCTGGCGCGGCCCTACCACGCCGGGCTCGATACCAAGGAGCGGCATCGCACGCAGGACGCGTTTGCCAAGGAGACGATCGACGTCGTGGTGGCGACGGTCGCCTTCGGCATGGGGATCGACCGCTCCGACGTGCGGCTCGTGCTGCACACCGCGTTGCCCAAGAGTCTCGAGGCCTACCAGCAGGAGACGGGTCGGGCGGGCCGCGACGGGCTGGCGGCCGAGTGTGTCCTGCTCTATTCGTCGGCCGACGTCTTCCAGTGGGAAGCGCTCGTGCGGAAGTGCGCCGCCGAGAGCGAACTCGACGAGGAGGAGCAGGAGCGGCTCGTCGCCTCGCAGGTGCAGCACCTCCACGCGATGCGGCGGTATGCCCAGGCGGCCCGCTGTCGGCACGCCGCGCTCTCGGAGTATTTCGGTCAGTCGTATCCCGCGAAGCCCTGCGAGGCCTGCGACGTCTGCCTGGGCGAGGGGGAGAGCCTGCCGGACTCGACCGTCACGGCCCAGAAGATTCTCTCCTGCGTCGCTAGGGTAGACCAGCGATTCGGCGTGCGGCACGTGTGCGAGGTGTTGCGGGGCGCGAAGACCGACGCGGTGGTCCGTAACGGCCACGACCGGCTCTCGACCTACGGGCTGCTTTCGCAGTTCGACCAGCGGGCCGCCGAAAACCTCGTGCACCAACTGCTCGACCAGGAACTGCTGGCCCGCACGCCCGGCGACCGGCCGGTGGTGCGCCTCAACGAGCGGTCGTGGGAGGTGATGCGGGGCGAGCGGGGGGTGGTCTTGCTCGAGCCGCAGACGGGCAGCAAGGCGAAGGTGACGAAGGCCGAGGCCGACGATTGGCAGGGCGTGGATCGCGACCTCTTCGAGCGGCTCAGGCGTTGGCGGCGGCGGGTTGCCGAGGCCCGCGGCAAGCCCGCTTGGACGATCCTCGACGACAAGGCCCTGCGGATCATCGCCCGCGAGAAGCCCGCCTCCCCCGCCGCCCTGCTCCGCTGCAAGGGCATCGGCGAGAAGCGGCTGGCCGACTTCGGCCCGGCGATCCTCGATCTCGTGGCCGGCCGGGAGCCGCCGGCCGGCGACTGACGCGCTGGGCCTGCCGGGCGATTTGTGTGCGGAAGCAAGGCAGGATACCCTACGGTGTATTTCCGTACACCCCCAAGAGATTCTCCGTGAGTTCCTCTGGCAACAAGCAGCCCAACGGTGGCGGCAGCGACTCGCGTCCCAGACTTCTCGACCGCGTCCGTATGGCGGCTCGGGCCGTGCATCTCGCCCGCAGCACCGAGCAGGCTTATGTGTCGTGGATCAGGCGGTTCATCCTGTTCCACCGAAAGCAGCATCCCCTGAACCTACGTGAGCCGGCGGTGAACGCTTTTCTGACGAGCTTGGCCGTTGATCGCAATGTGGCGGCATCTACGCAGAACCAAGCGTTGGCCGCCTTGCTCTTTCTTTATGACGCCGTTTTGCATGCCCCGCTCGATCACGTCGCGGGCGTGGTGCGAGCCCGAAAGCCAAAACGACTTCCCTCCGTCCTCAGCCATGAGGAGGTGACCCGGCTGCTTGCCGGCCTGACCGGACAGTCGGCAACAATCGCGACGCTTCTCTATGGCGCGGGGCTGCGGCTCATGGAGGCGCTGCGGTTGCGGGTCAAGGACTTGGATCTTGATCGCCGTGAGATCGTCATCCGGGAGGCGAAGGGCAACAAGGATCGAGTCAGCGTGGTTCCGCAGTGCCTCGTACCCGAGCTCGCCGCCTCGTTGACGAAGTGGCAGGCTGAGCATGCCCGTGAAGTCGAGCGCGGGGGCGGCCGCGTGCAGCTGCCGACGGCCTTGGCTCGCAAGTACCCTGCCCTGGAGACTGCCTGGGGGTGGCAATGGGTGTTCCCCGCCGAGCGAGACTACCGCGATCGCGTGGATGGCAAGCACTACCGCCATCACGTCCACGAAAGCACCGTCCAGCGGGCGGTGAACAGCGCGGCCCGCGACGCCGGCATCGTGAAGCGGGCCACCTGCCACACGCTTCGGCATTCCTTCGCCACGCACCTCCTAGAGGGGGGCTATGACATCCGCACCGTCCAGGAGTTGCTGGGGCACAACGACGTCCGGACGACGATGATTTACGCGCACGTGCTCAATCGTGGCGGCCCGCTGATCCGGAGCCCGGCTGACGGTCTTCTCGGACCGGGATTATGCCGACCACCTGCGGCAGAACACACTCCACCCCCGCCGCGACCGCATCGCTAACCCTATGCCCACGCTTGACTTGCATTTCTCCGCGCCCCTACGCTCTGAGGATTATGCCGACAGAAGGGCGGGATTCTGCGGAACGGCAGAAATACAAGTTATGGCAACTATGGCAATCAACCTGTTGCGGCATGTGGTGATGCTGCTGGTGCTGTGCGCGACCGGCGTTGTGGCTGGCGGCGAACCCG
Organism: Candidatus Kuenenia stuttgartensis; assembly: GCA_945876515.1. GTDB lineage: Bacteria > Planctomycetota > Planctomycetia > Pirellulales > UBA1268 > QWPN01. The sequence goes on along the minus strand of CAMCPF010000104.1, from coordinate 3,342 downwards.
TGCTCGACCTAAAGCCACTCGATCAGCATCATGGCGAACTGGACTTTCCGCTCGACAACCGGCATGTGAAGTTGTGGTTGTGCGACTACGAGGGCCGCGCCAACGCCGACCTTATCGTTGCCGTTGACGTCATTCGGGGTGGCAATCGCGAAAGGCTCGCTGAAGCTGCAACGTCTGTAGATGGAGAGAGTCGTGGCGTCATCTACCTTGCATGCTCGGAAGACGACCAATCAGTCATGCCTCGGGCCATCGGCGTAACCGGTGATAATGGAGGGCTGCGCAAGAGCTCCGCTGTCGCAGCCGTGCCGCTTGGCCCCAAGCAGAAGTTCGAACGTACCGCATTCATCTCCAAGGCTTGCCAAGTGCACGGCGATCAAGAAGCCTTCGCCTATCTCTTTCTGTATCGCGATCAGGATGCACGTAAGCCTCTGACTTTGCCGGATCTCCGTGACGACTCTCCTTTCGACTCAATGCGACCCGAGGATATACGCAAGGTTGCGGAGTCTCTGCCCAATGCTGTAACCATACTGGTGACAGTCAGGGCCGGGGTTCGCAAGCCATAACCACGCAATGCAGCGGACTCGCGATAAAATCGGTCGGTGTGGTTCGCGTAAGGTCGCGAGCCGCTGATTGCCATCGTTCCGTGGAATAATTGCCCCGTATGAGTGCGATCTACGTTGAAACCTCGATTGTCGGCTACCTGACCGCGCGATCGGCGTCGGACGTGGTTTTCCAAGGTCGCCAAGAGCTGACGCGTCGCTGGTGGCAGCAGCGTCGCGAGGGATTTGACCTCTACATCAGCCAGTTGGTGCTCGACGAGGCAGGGGCGGGCGATCCCGCTGCAGCAGCCGACCGTCTTCGCCTGCTGGAGGGCTTGCCGCTTCTTGGCGAATCGGCGGAAGCCGACCGTCTTGCCGACCTCCTCATTGCCCGCCATCTGCTGCCCGCAAAAGCAGCCGCAGATGCACAGCACGTCGCCCTGGCTGCTACGGCTGGCGTAGACTACTTGCTGACATGGAACTGCAAACACATCGCTAATGCAGATTTGCTACCAGCCCTGTACGAGACACTCAGGGCCGAGGGCTTTCCGCCGCTGCTGATCGTCACGCCCGAGGAGTTTTCCGATGCTAGTTAAATCGCTCTACGCAGATCCCGTGGTGGCGGAAATTCATGAGGTGCGCCGACGTCTTCTGGAAGCCAGTGGTGGCGACGTAGCTGAGTTTCGGCGGCGTCTGCGCGATAGGCAAAAAGCCTCCGGCAGAAAGATCGTGTCTGGGCCGGTCAAAAAGCACACGGAACCACGCGATGCAATGGACTCGCGGGCATCGTCGTGATTGATGAGTAGCCGTATGGCCGCGAGCCATTGATCTCAGCCGTTCCACTCGCCCTGTGCCCCAACGAAGGAAGCAATCCCCGCTCTTCCGCTATCGGGCGACCTCAACTCTGTCAGTCATTGAAATAGAGATGATGTGGGGCTGCGTCGGGCGGCGATGGGCCGGATGGCGGGCCTGCTCTGGGGGGCCGAAGGGGCTGATGTAGCGTCGAGGCGCCTGAAGCCGCCCGTGCTGGTCGTGCTTCCCGATGTAAATCAGTCGTCGCCCTCGTCAATCGGCCGCGTAGCCTCGAGCAGCGGGCTTGCCGCGGTGGCGTGCGGCCCTGATGCCCCGGTAGGATTCCCTTCGACGGAGTGGTCAGTCCAATCCATCTGGATGGGACGCCCGGAACCACGCGATGCAAATGGACTCGCGGGCATCGTCGTGAGTGATGGTTGCCCGTGGGCCGCGAGCCATTGATCGCTACCGTTCCACTCGCCTCGTGCCCCAACGAAGGAAGCCAGCCCCGCTCTTCCGCCATCGGGCCGCCTCAACTCTGATCGCCATTGAGATAGAGATGGTGTGGGGCGGCGTTGTGTGGCGAGGGGCCGAGTGGCAAGCCCGCCCTGAGGGGCCGAAGGGGCTGATGCGGCGTCGAGGCGCCTGAAGTCAGCCGTGCTGGTCGTGCCTCCCGATGTGAATCCGTCGTCGCCCTCGTCGATCGGCTTGCTGCCTCAAGCGGCGGGCCAGCCGCGGTGGCGTGCGGCCCTGATGCCCCGGTAGGATTTCCGGAGGTGGAGTGGTTCGTCCAGCCATCTTGGATAGAGCGTGTGGAACCAGGCGCTGGATCAGCCGGCGGCCAACGCCTGGCGGTGTAGCCAGGCGTATTGTCCGCCGCAGATCAGCTTCGCCGTTCCACGGGCATTGACTCGTGACCGCTGGGCGGTTATACTTCCGGTATGAAAACCGCCGTTTCGATCCCTGACGACGTATTCGAGGATGCCGAGCGCCTAGCGTCCCGGCTCCGTACTTCCCGCAGCCAACTCTACGCTCGGGCCCTCGCGGAGTTCGTCGCCCGCCATGATGATGACCGAGTCACGTCGCTTATGGATCAGGCCGTTAGAGAGGCGGGCGGTGAGGCCGACGCTTTTGTCCAGGCAGCTGCCCAGCAATCGCTGCAGCGGGTCGAATGGTAGTCGCCCAGTGCGAAGTTTGGTGGGCCGACCTGGCTGAGCCCATAGGCTCAGCCCCGGGCTATCGTCGGCCGGTGGTCGTGGTGCAGTCGGATCCGCTAAACCAAAGCCAGATTGCGACGGTCGTGTGCGTCGCTCTGACAAGCAACCTTCGCTGGTCTGTCGCCCCGGGCAATGTGCTTCTCCATGCGAAGCACACTGGATTAGACCGCGATTCCGTCGCGAATGTGTCGCAACTTGTGACCGTCGACAAACGGCAATTGACCGAGCGAGTCGGCAAAATCCCAAGGCGACAGATGGAAGCCATCTTCTCCGGTATCGACCTTGTGATGGGCCGATAAAGTACCCGGCGTGGAACCAAGCGATGCAATGGACTCGCGATAGCGTCTGGGGACATGGACAGCCCATGGTCGCGAGCCATTGATCGCCATCGTTCGCCTGCCATCCCGGACCTCCGTCGCCCGAATGGTTTGTCCCTCCGCCTCCGCTACCACGCCTTGGATCTGTTGCTAACCAGCCCCGCCCTGTTTTTCTTGTGATCACGAGACTCGAACATCTGTGAACCCCGCTCTCTCTTTGACCTGCCCCCAGGAATGGAACCAGTGTCTATCACCAGGGTAGACCTGCCAAGTGATCGCCCCTGTCCGCTCGGTGAGGCGTAGCCGAACCGAGCGGACAGGGGCGGCTCGACTCCGGGGCCGGGGGTCGGTACCCCAACGAGCTGTGCGGGCGGACGGTGTTGTAGGCCTTCCGCCAGCGCTCGATCAGCACCTTCGCCTCCAGCAGCGTGTCGAACAACTCCCGAGCCAATAGCTCATCCCGCAGCTTCCCGTTGA
>CAMCPF010000103.1 GCA_945876515.1 Candidatus Kuenenia stuttgartensis | reverse complement strand
TTGAGCCCGAGTTGAGCGACACCTCGGGGCGACCTGTTTCGCCTGCGGCGACATTCGAGGAACAGTCTCACCGGATCATGCTGGCTGTCGGGATCGCGGCGGACCTGCGGGCCACCATCGGCCTGGACAGCCGCGAGCGACGCTGGGTTGAGCGGGTGGTGGATGCCGCCTGCAGACGCCACGAGCAGCGGCAGCGGCGCAGCCGTTCGGTGGCCCCCGTCTCCACGAGCACTGCGACCACCACCGCCTTGGTGTTCCGCCGCAGTGTGGCCACCGAGGTTCCGTTACGTCCGCAATCTGCCGCCAAGCCGCTTGTGATTCGCCGCCCTCGCCCAGGAGGACCGCACCGTGCGAAGTGACACCGCCGAATGTTGGCTTGAAGAAATCGACCTGCCTGGGCATCCCAGCCGCCCCGCCATGGCGGGGCAGGATCGCGCGTGGCTGGTCGACCCAGCGAACCGCGCCACGGTGGCGAAGGTCTGGGATCGTCTTCAAGCGGCACCACGGACGCTCATGGGCGGCCACGGGTTGCTCACAAGCGAAGGGCTTGAGGAAGACGGTGTTCCCGAGTGGCTCGTTGCTCACTGGCGGTCGATTGACTACTCGGCGACCGGCGAGCGAATCGAGATGATTCCAGGCGGGATGGTCGCCCGCGACCTTGAGCGGCTGGGCCTGGGGCTCGCCGATGTCCAGGCTGGCACAGTCAAGACCCCGCGACCGCGACCGACGCCGCGACCCAGGCCCCAGCGGACACCGCCACAGCGGCAGGCCGTCGAGGTGAAGTCTCAGCCAACCGTGGTGTTCCGCCGCCGGGGAGGCGACCATGGCTGAGCACGCCACGCTCGTGATCGACTGGGAGCCCATCGGCACGGGTGGCAAGACGCGGCTCATCGTCACCGACGAAGCGGGCCAGACGGTGGACATCGACACCACCGACTTGTCACGGACGGCGGATCGTGAGGCCGTCGCCCGCAGGCTGGCCTCCCGAGTGCCGAACAAGCCGATGGCGGACATCCAAGCCGACCTGCTGGCAATCGCCCAGCAGCGGTGCGGGCTGGCCACTGAGCCGCCGCCCGCCATTCCCACGCTCGCCGACGCAATCGCGGCCTGGAGGGCCACTGAGACCACGCCAGTGGTGGAGACGGGGTTCGGCCCCCTGGATGCCCTGGGAGGCGGCGGGCTGGCCCTGGGAGGCGTGACAGTGATCGCGGCCCCGCCATCGGTGGGCAAAAGCGCGTTCGGCCTCCAGGCGGCCTTGGGGGCCGTCTCGCTGGATGCCACTCTTCACGTCGCCTGGGCGGCGGGCGAGATGTCGATGGAGGCAATCGCCCGACGTGCGATCTGCCGCTGGTCCGCCGACAAGCGGCCCGTGTCGATGTCGGGCGCGGCCCAGCGAACTCCAGGCTCCCAGCAGGTGGCCGACGAACTGCTCGCGGCGGTGGCCAGCAGGTTCCACATCGTCCAGCCGCCGCTCACGGCGGACGGCCTGGAAGCAGCCATCGACGCCACTGGGTCGCGGCTCGTGGTAATCGACTACATCCAGTTGATGGGGCTCGCTGGGGCCGCCGACAGGCGAGCCGAGATTGACGGGCTCGTGAAGCGGGTTCGAGCGTTCACCCTGCAGAAGAACACCGCCACCATCGTGGTGTCGAACGTGGCGAAAAACGTCACGGGCGAGACGCGGATCGGTGGCATCGGCAAGGAATCGTCCGAACTCGACTTCATGGCGGACCTGTTCCTGCTGGGAATCGCAGACGAGCCCGAGGACGAGCGTGGGCTCCGTGCCGTCCGCTGGAAGACGGTGAAGAACCGCCACGGGCCATGCCATGACTTGGAGACGGTGTTTGATGGGCGGCTCCAGACGTTCACGCCAGCAGCAGCCCAGCCGCTTGAGGAGTTCGCAAACTTCGCACCGCCGCCGCCCAAAAGGAAACGCAAGTGAGCCGCAACGCCAAGCAGCCGCACGAGCGTGGCGAACTACACCGCCGCGTCTCCGCCATCATCCAGGCGGGCGTGTTCGCGTCGATGTCGCGGCCTGGGCTCGTGGTGTTCCTGCAGGCCCGCCAGTGGGCCGACTTCGCCACCTGTCGGCTCACGGTGTCGCTGCGGAAGTTGGCGGCCGAGTGTGGGATCGGCTTGAGCACGGCCAAGCGGGGCGTGGACACGCTCGTGGCTGCAGGTGTTCTCACTGAGCGACCCAATAAACGAACTGACTTCCGGCTGTTCGAGTTGACCGTGCCCAGGCGAAAGCAACCGCACCAGCAGGCCGGGCGTGGAGGCCGCAAGCCATGGGAGGAGTGAGCCCGAGGTGTTCCACCTGTGGGCACTCGGTGTTCCACCTGTGGGCACACCCTGTTCCACCTGTGGGAACGAAGTGTTCCACCTGTGGGCACATTAACCATGGATTCCATGGATTAACCATGGAATCCATGGAGCGGACATCGACTTCGCCCCTATGGGGGCTCGTCGCTGCCGCTCAAGCAGGTGGTGGCCGCTGGGGTTCCCACGAGTTCGAGGAACGGCACGGGCGGCGCGTTCCGCCCTGGAGCACGCGCTCGAGTGCGGGCGGCTGCTGGCCATGGCGCGAGTCGAGATCCCGCACGGTGGCTGGAAGCACTAGTCGCTGCGGGCTGGCCTTGAATCGTCCGGCAGGATCGCGGATTCTCAATCGACACCCCACCTGGAGGAGAACACCACTATGGCAAGCCTGAGCACGAACTCGAAGGGGCTGCGTCGCGTCTTGTTCGTGGATGGAACCGGCGAGCGTCGCTGCCTCCATCTCGGGCGACTGCCGCTCAAGGCGGCGGAGGTGTTCCTGCGTCGCGTGGAGGAGTTGAACGCCAACCGGATCGCGGGCGTGGCGAGTTCGGCGGAGTTGGCCTCGTGGCTGCGTGGCCTGCCCGAGCCCACACATGGGAAGTTGGTCCGCGTGGGCCTCGTGGAGCCGCGAGCCGCCGCCAACGTGCGGACAGTGGGCGATCTGCTGGACGCGTTCGAGCAGCGGGCCGTGGTGAAGCCCACCACGCGCAAGGCGTACAAACAGACGTTGGATAGCCTGCGGGCGTTCCTGGGAGCCGAGACGGCCCTCCAGGCCGTCACGGCGGAGACTGCAGACGCGTGGCGGCAGTGGATCGCCACCGACACCACGGCGGTGGTCTGCAGACGGGCGACCGCAGACAACCGCCTGTCGCCCGCCACCTGCGCCAAGCGCACGTTCGTGGCTCGTGCCGTTTTCAAGCGAGCCGTTCGCTGGGGCTGGATCGCCAAAAGCCCGTTCGATGGAGTGATGGCGGGCTCGCAGGCGAACCCGTCTCGGGCGTTCTACGTCTCGCCAGAGGCCACCACCGCCATCCTGGCCCGCTGTCCCGATGTCGAGTGGCGGACGGTGGTGGGGCTCACGAGGTACGCGGGCCTCCGCTGCCCGAGCGAGTTGGTGTCGCTAACCTGGGCCGACATCGACTGGGAGGCAGGGCGGCTCACCGTTCGCTCAAGCAAAACGGAACACCACGGCGGTGGCCATGCCGTCCGCCACGTTCCCATCTGCCCTGCCCTGCGGGCGATTCTGGAGGACGCGTTCGAGCAGGCCAGCGAGGGCTCCACGCTCGTGGTGGAACGCGTCGCCCATGGTGGCGTCAACCTGCGGACCACGTTCCAGAAAATCATCACGCGGGCGGGCCTCGTGCCGTGGCCCAGGCTGTTCCAGAACCTGCGCGCCTCGTGCGAGACTGACTGGGTGGAGGACTATCCGGCCCACGAGGTGGCCGCCTGGATGGGCCACTCGCCTGGAGTGGCCGCTCGCCACTACTTGCAGCGACGGGACCACCACTTCCGAGACGTGGTGGTGAACGGGCTGGGGGGCGACGCGCAATCCGACGCGCGCGGCGCACAGAATCCGGCGCAGCACGTTCCCGCACGCAATCGCAAGGAATCGCAGCGGTCGGCGGAAGATGATGTCCTGCTTGCGCTTACGCGAAGTGTTGCGACATCGTGCGACGAACTGAACACTTGTCTAATGGGCGGCGAGGGACTCGAACCCCCAACCCCCTCGGTGTAAACGAGGTGCTCTGACCAATTGAGCTAGCCGCCCTCCGGTCGCGGAGCCGCCGGCTTCGGCGGGGCCACCACGCGCACGCCGAGTTCGACGAGCTGCTTGGGCTCCACCGCCGCCGGGGCGCCGGTCATCAGGTCACTGGCCTTCTGCGTCTTGGGGAAGGCGATCACGTCGCGGATGCTGTCGAGCCCGCCGAAGAGCATCACCCAGCGATCGATGCCCAGGGCGATGCCGCCATGGGGCGGGGCGCCGCTCCGCAGGGCGTCGAGCAGGAAGCCGAACCGCTCGCGGGCCATCTCGGCCGTGATCCCCAGAAGCTTGAAGACCTTCTCCTGCGTGGCCGAGTCGTGGATCCGGATCGTGCCTCCACCCGCCTCGGAGCCGTTGATCACGAGGTCGTAGGCGACCGCCCGGCAGCTGGCCGGATCGCTGTCCAGGAAGGCGAGGTGCTCCGGCTTGGGAGCCGTGAAGGGATGGTGCATCGCCGTCCAGCCGCCCGACTCCGTGTCGCGGGCGAACATCGGAAAGTCCACCACCCATGAGAAATTCATCGCCTTGGGGTCGTAGAGGCCGAGCTCCGCGCCGAGCCGCTTACGCAGCGTATGCAGTGCCTTGCAGGTGACCTCGAACGAGTCGGCCACGACGAGCGCGAGGTCCCCCGGCCCGCAGCCAAGTCGCTCCTGCAGGCCCGCCGCGATCCCCGTGAGGTTCTTGGCCACCGGACCGCTCCAGGACCCGTCGGGCTCGACCTTGAGCCAGACCAGCCCCTTGGCCCCGGCTTCCACAGCGACGGCCGTCAGTTCGTCGAGCTCCTTGCGGGAAAACCGCCCGGCCGCTCCCGGCACCCGGATCCCGCGCACCCGGCCCCCCGCCTCGATCGCCCCGCGGAAGACGCGAAACTCGCTCTCGGCCGCGAGCGGTGTGAGGTCCACGATCTCCAGGCCGTAGCGGAGGTCGGGCGCGTCGTGGCCGAACCGCTCCATGCACTCGTCGTAGGTCAGCCGCGGCAGCGGGAGTGCGACGTCGAGGCCCAGGATCTCGCGGGCCGTCCGCCGCACGAGCCCCTCGATCACGCCGATCACGTCGTCGGCCTCGACGAACGACATCTCGAGGTCGAGCTGCGTGAACTCCGGCTGCCGGTCGGCCCGCAGGTCTTCGTCGCGGAAGCACTTGGCCACCTGCACGTAGCGGTCGAAGCCCGCCATCATCAGGAGCTGCTTGTAGAGCTGCGGCGACTGGGGCAGCGCGAAGAACGAGCCGTGGTCGAGGCGGCTGGGCACGAGGAAGTCGCGGGCGCCCTCGGGCGTGCTTCGGCCCAGCATCGGGGTCTCGACGTCGATGAAGCCGAGCTCGTCGCAGTGATCCCGCATGATCTTCACGATCCGGCTGCGGAGGAACAGGTTGTCCTGCATCGCTGCTCGCCGCAGGTCGAGCCAGCGGTGGGCGAGCCGCACCTCCTCGCCGGGCAGGTCGGTCGCCCCTGGCTGGAAGACGGGCGTCTCGGCCTCGTTCAGCACCTCGATCGCGGTGCAGACCACCTCGACGGCCCCGGTGGCGAGTTTCGGGTTGGTGGTGCCCTCGGGTCGGGCGCCGACCGTGCCGGTGACTCGCAGCACCCACTCGGATCGCGCGGCCCGGGCCGCGGCGAGTGTCGTCGAGTCGGCGTCGGGGCCGACCACCACCTGGGTCCGCCCCCAGCGGTCGCGGAGGTCGATGAAGATCACCCCCTTGTGGTCGCGGACGCGATCCACCCAGCCGCAGAGCGAGACCTGGGAGCCGATCCGGTCGGGACGCAGTTCACCGCAGGTGTGGGTTCTGAGCACGGGCCGCCTTTTCTTCACTGCAGGGGGGAAACATCAGGACTCGGAGGGTTCGGCCGTGATCCAGCAGGTCACCAGGATCGCCACTGCCAGCAGGATCGCCACGACGGCCAGGGGCACGGCGATCCACTGCCCGACCATCCGGGCGTTGTCGGCCCCCAGCGAATCCCAGCCGAAGACGGCCGTCAGGGCCAGGGCGACGAAGAGCAGCGAGACGCCGAGCGTCACCCAGGCGAGAACCTTCACCATCGCCGGCTACCTCGCCGTCCGCGGGGCGGCCAGTGCGGCTGCCCGGCGGGCCAGGCCGTCGGCGCCGAACTCGAGCTCCAGCTGCTGCCGTTCGTCGGCCGAGCCGGCGAGTTCGCGAAACAGCAGGCTCGGCTGGATGTCGCGGTTGTGCTGGTATTTGTCGCTCGCGTATTCGGTGATGTCGCCCACGATCTGGTGGAAGAAGATCTGGCAGATCGGCACGCCCGGATAGATCTTGACCGGCTGCACGGCGAACATCTCGAGCGTCCAGTAGCCGGAGAAGCCCACGTCGCCGAAGCCGGCCGTCACGTGCACGAACAGGCCGAGCCGGCCGATCGAGCTGCGGCCCTCGATCATCGGCACGAGGTTGTGGGTCTCCGTCCGCTCGGCGGTGCGACCGAGGTAGAGTTGGTTGGGGGCCAGCACCAGCCCATCCTCGGGGATCGTGATCCGCTCGACGCGGTTGCTCTTCCGCATGTCGAGCACCACCTCCTCGTAGACAAGCAGTTCGTCGTGGAGCGAGAGGTTGTAGCTGTTGGGGTTCAGCCGGCTCTCGTCGAACGGATCGATGAGAATGTCGCTGCCCAGGTGGCGGCGAATCTCGTTCCCGGAGAGGATCATGACCGGCTCCCGTGCGGTGGCGGCGGACCAACGGGCTCAACTGTCAGCGAGTGTACGCGACGATCCGCAAACGCGACAGTCAGCGGTTTCGTTTCGCGGTCCCGGCGCCATTTCCCGCAGCTTTCGCGGCGCCGGTCGAGACACCTTTCCTGGGGCAGAGGTCGGCAAGCGGGCAGGCCTCGCAGCGGGGCTTGCGGGCCGTGCAGACCGCGCGGCCCAGGGCGATCAGCCGGTGGCTGAACTCGATCCACCGAGGTTCCTTCAGGCAGGCGATCAGGTCGCGTTCCGCCCGGACGGCGTCGGCATGGCGGGTCAGCCCGAGCCGGCGTGCGATCCGGCCGACGTGCGTGTCGACCACGACGCCCGAGGGAATGCCGAACGCGGATCCCAGCACCACGTTGGCCGTCTTGCGGCCCACCCCGGGCAGTTTCACGAGCTCCGCCAGGCTCCGAGGAACCTCGCCGCCATGCCGCTCGACCAGCGCCTGACAACAGCCGAGGATGTTTTTCGCCTTGGCGCGGAAGAAGCCCGTGGTACGGATCACTGCCTCGAGCGCGGCCTGCGGGGCGGCGGCCATGCGGGCGGCATCGGGCCAACGCCGAAAAAGGCCCCCGGTCACCATGTTCACCCGCCGGTCGGTGCACTGGGCGGAGAGAATCGTGGCCACGGTCAGCTCGAACGGCGAGCGGAAGTCGAGCGAACAGTTGGCGTCGGGGTAGGTCTCGGCCAGCCGCCCGCAGATCTGTTCGGCCCGCTCGGCTCGCGCCGCCGCCGACTCCCGGCCGCCACGCCGCGGCCCTTCGGCCCGGGACGGATTGCCTGCCGCGCCCTGCCGCGGTTTGCCCGGAGTGCTACGATTCATGAGCTTGAGCATCTCATGGCAGACCGCGATCGCCACGGGCCAGGAGGGACGGGCAGGAGCCTCGATGACCGCCGACGCCACGCCAGCCGACTACGACCCTCTCTATCTGCAGGGCATCGTCCACTTCAACGCCTGCGACTACTACGAGAGTCACGAGGTCTGGGAGGAACTGTGGACAGAGTATCGTGGCCCCTCGCGGAAGTTCTACCAGGGGCTGATCCAGGCCGCGGTGGCACTTTACCACTTCGGCAACGGCAACATCCGCGGGGCCCGCAAACTGCACGGCAGCGTCCACGGCTACCTCGAGCCCTACGCGCCGCGGCATCTCGGGCTCGATCTCACGGGCTTCCTGCGCGAGTTTGACGCCTGCCTTGCCGAGGTCGCCGCCAGCACCGAGGACTACCCGGAGATCGCGCTCGACCCCGACCTGCTCCCCGAGATTCACCTCGACCCGCCGCCGGCGACCCCCGCCTGACGGTCATCCGCTCCCTGGAGCCCGCCCCTCCATGTCCGACGAGCCGCTGGCCTTCTCCCCGGAACAGTTCTCCGGGCTCGCGCGGATGTTTCCGCTGCCCAACCTGGTGATGTTTCCCCACGTCATGCAGGCCCTGCACATCTTCGAGCCCCGCTACCGGGCACTGTTCGAGGAGGCGATCGAGGACGACCGACTGATCGCCCTGGGCTCGCTCACCCCCGGCTGGGAGGGCGACTACGAGGGCCGCCCCCCGCTGCGGCCCACGGCCTGCCTCTGCCGCGTTGCCACCCACCAGCGGACCGACGAGGGCACCTACAACGTGCTGGTGCTGGGCGTGCGGCGGCTGCGGCTGCTCCGCGAATTGCCCCCCAAGAAGCTGTTTCGGGTCGTGGAGTCGGAGATCATCGATGACGTGGAGCCGGCTGACGCCCCGCCCGGCGCGGCCACCGCGCTGCAGCAGCGGCTGCTGGCCGCCTTCAAGCAGGCCATGCCGCGGATCCCCAACGCCTATGAGCAGCTCGACCAACTGCTCGGCAACCAGATCACGCTTGGCATGCTGGCCGACATCGTGGCCTACACGATCGACCTCGACCTGGAGACGAAGCTGAAGCTCTTGGCGGAGTGCGACGTGTTTCAACGCACGCTGCTGCTCCTGGAGGCCATCAGCACCCGCCCCGCCG
>CAMCPF010000102.1 GCA_945876515.1 Candidatus Kuenenia stuttgartensis | reverse complement strand
TTCGGCGCGGCCGAGGGCTATTTCGGCGCGGGCTCGACGAGCAGCAGTTCGCCGTCGGTCTTCGCCAGGAGGAGTTTGCCGTCGGCTTCGACAAGCGTGCCGTAGCCAAAGCCCCGCTCCTTCCACAGGACGCGGCCCGTGGCCGGATCGAGACACTTGAAGTCGGCAGGCGGCAGGTCGTCACGGCCGTCGATCGCATAGAGCTGACCCGCCACAAGGATCGGAGTGCAGTATTGGGTGGCGAGCGAATCGACGCCCTCCCAGATCGGCGTCACAGCCCGCCCGTCGAAGGCCGCGCAGACCGTGCCGATCCCGTAGGCCGCCGAGACCAGAAGCCGCCCCCCGGGCAGCACCACCGGCGTGGCGGCATTCACGGTCGGGCCCCGCTGGCCGAAGGGAAACCGCCAGCGGATCTCGCCCGTCGCGAGATCGACGAGTACGCACGAGAGCCTGGTCACGGCCAGCACGTGCGGCCTGCCGGCCACCTCCACCGCCACCGGGGCGGAGTAGCTCGCGGCATCGGCGACCGCCTGCCAGGCCGTCTGCCCCGTGGTCAAATCGAAGGCCACGAGGCCCGCGTCCTGCTTCGCCCCGCCGACGTTCACGATCACCCGCCCGCCCACGACCAGCGGCGTCGAGCCCGCGCCGAAATAGCCCTCGGCCGCGCCGAACTCACGATGCGTCTCCCGCATCCACTGCCGTCGGCCCGTCTGGGCGTCGAGGCAGACGAGCGTGCCCGCAGCACCGAACACGACCACGCGGTCTCCCGCCACGACAGGCGTGCACAAGGGGCCGTCGCCCCCGCCCACCTGCGGCTGAAACGCGGTCGGATGCCCGCTGTCTTTCCACACGACCTTGCCCGTCGCCGCGTCGAGCGCCTCGACGCGTTCGGTGTCGCCCACGCGGTGAAACAGATACGCTCGCCCGCCGGCGACGGCGATGCCCGCATACCCGGCGCCCACGTCGCGGCTCCACACCACCGGCGGCCCGGCCGCAGGCCAGGTCGCTGCCAGTTTCTCGTCGGCCGCCGCATGCCCATCGCGATTGGGTCCCAAGATCTGTGGCCAGTCGCCGGCCGCCGCGGTCGAAGTCCAGAGGCCGAGCACCATTGCCACGAACCAGATCGACTCAAGGCCGCGACGGGTTGCCCGTGCCAATCGAGCCGGCGTTGTCAGCGAGCGCAGGCAGGATGCCGAAAGCGAAGCTGGCATCGAGCGAGCGGAAGGCAGGATGCCTGAAGCGAGCGTCCGGCGAGATGGCACGGGCAACCCGGAGCCCCCGCGCGGCAGGCCGGAGTGAGCGTCCGGCGAAATGGCACGGGCAACCCCGAGCCGCCATGGACATCGCTCTCGCCGCCGCGGCACCGTTCTCATTCCCCCCGGCCCCGCTGGCGGGCGTACTTGAGCCCGGGCACGAAGAAGCAAGCCGCGCTCACCAGCCCGAAGATCACGTGCTGCCAGGCCGGCACCACGCACATCACGAGCGCCGTCGCGTACAGCACGGCGGCCTGGATGTAGAACACGCCCGAGAGGATCCCCGCCTTCGCGAAGAACACGAGCCCTGCCAAGAGCGCCAGCACCGGCGAGAGCGTGAGCGCCGGAAGTTCGAGCAGCGCCTCCACCCAGAACAGCATCACGCTGGCGATCACGCTGCCCCCCCAGATGTGCGCGATCTGCCGCTCGACGGCGGTGACCGGCCCGGTCCGGTGCCGCAGGGCCCAGAAGATCGGCGCCCAGACCGCCAGCCCGCCCCCCCAGAGGACGACGTAGGGCCAGCGGTTCATGACACCCTGCCAGAAGAGCACGTCGGTCACCACGCAGAGCGTGAGCACGACGACCGAGTGCCACATCCAGAGCAGACCCCAGTTTTCGAGCACGGTGGCGTGATGGGTCTCGCGAAACAGTCGCGCGACGATCTCCGTCAGGCCGCCGCGGCGGGCCGCAACGGGCTCGCCCGCCAGGAAGGCCCGCAGGTCGGCGGCCAGGTCGGCGGCGGACACGTAGCGGAGGTCCTGCGGCTTCTGCAGGCTCTTGAGCGCGATCATCTCGAGGTCCCGGTTCACACCCGGCTCGAGTGACCGCGGGATCGGCGGATCGCTCTCCAGGACGGCCAGGAGCGTGTCCATCGGATTCGCGGCCTGGAACGGCGGCCTTCCAGTCAGGGTCTGGTAGAGAATGGCCCCCAGGCTCCAGACGTCGCTCGTGGGACCGACGTCGCCGCGGCTGCCGGCCGCCTGCTCCGGCGACATGTAGCAGGGAGTGCCCAGGATGGCCCCGGTGTGGGTCACGTCCCGGTCCGCCTCGATCCGCTTGGCGAGGCCGAAGTCGGAGACGTGGGGCTTGCCCGCCGCGTCGATCAGGATGTTCGAGGGCTTCAGATCCCGGTGCAGTACGCCGCCGCGGTGGGCCGCATGGACGGCCTCGGCAACCCGGGCGAGGATCATGGCAGCCTCACGCGGCGGCACCGTCCCTTCGGCCAGCAGCTTGGCCAGGGTCGTGCCCTCGATGAACCGCATGCTGTAGAAGGGATGGCCGCCACACTCGCCCACCTCGAAGATCGAGACGATGCCCGGGTGGTCGAGCCGTGCCGCCGCTTCGGCCTCGCTGCGAAACCGCGCCAGGTCGGCGGCCGTGGCCAGGTCGCGGCGCAGGAGCATCTTCACCGCGACGATCCGATCCAGGCTCTTCTGTCGGGCGCGATACACGACGCCCATGCCGCCCCGGCCCAGCTCCTCGAGGAGTTCGTAGTCGTCGAACTCGGCGGGCAGGGGCGTGACGCCCGGCACAAACGACCCGGCGGCCGGCGGCGGGGCGAGGACCGGCGGCTCCCAACGAGGCGGCTCGAGGATCGTGGATGCCTCGGCCACGGCGTCGGCCATCGACATCGCCGCGAACAGCTCCCGCAGCTGGCCCGCGAGGTCCGGATGCTCGGCAACGAGCCGCTCGAGCAGCCCCATCGCCTCGGGCCCGCGGGCCTCGGAGAGCGACTCGACCAGTTCGGCAAGCCGCTCTTCCTCGCCAACCGAGAGCGGCTCATCGATGCGGCGGATGGCGGAAGCGGTCATCGGTCAGGCAGTTGGTCGAGGAAAGCAACCCTGGAGCATGGTAGTCGTCCACCCGCGCCGGCCCACCAGACCGCGGTCAGCCCTCGAGCAGCCCGCGCAGCCGACGCATCGCCCGCAGGTAGCGCATCCCGGCAGCCGGCTTGGAGAGCCCCAAGGTCTCGGCGGCCTCCGCGGTGGAAAGGTGCTCGAAGTGTCGCAGCAGCACGATCTGCCGGTCGCCTTCGTCGAGCTGCTCGACCGCGGCGGCGAACCGGCGTTCGAGCTCGTGCCAGGTGGCGGCGGCGGCCGGCGTCAGCTCCCGGTCGGCGAGCTGGCCCGCGAGGTCGGCCTCGGAGCGGTCGCCCGAGGCGGCCGTCACGAGCGGCACCTCGCGATCGACGCTTCGGGTGCCGGCCACGCGGTGCCGGCGGTGGGCATCGATCAGCCGGTCGCGGGCCATGTGCCGCAGCCAGAGCCCGAAGGGCATCGTGGGGTTGGCGAGGTAGTCGCCCAGCCGGCGGTTGGCCTCGACGAGCACGTCCTGCACGATGTCGCTGGCATCGACCCGCCGCTGCACGGCCCGGTCCATGCGGCGGTCGATCATGCGCCGGATCGCGGCGCGGTGCCGCTCGAGCAATCCATTGACGGCGTCACCGTCGCCACGTCGGGCCTTGTCGAGCAGCACGAGCGTGGGACCGGGGCCGCCGTCACCCGACGATGCGGCCCGCTCGTCGTCGGCGCCGGGCAGGAGGGGCATCATGGGCTCGCGCAGCGGTTGAGTCGGGGCGGCAACGCCGCACCTGCTATCGTACCAACGTGTCGCCACGTGGGGTGATGACGGTGGTGACGGCCGTGCCTTTCAGGCAAGGGCTTCCGGTCGGGAAAACCGCGATTTTTCCCACCCCATCTTTTGCCCCGCCACCGGCCGTGAGCCATAATCGCGAGCGGTCAAAACGGACAGACCGCTGGTTGCCGCCGCCCCGTCGAACGGCCTCCCGCCAACGGATTGCCCTGTGATCGCTGCCTGCTCCCGACTGTGGATTCGCGGCTCCCGTGCGGCCCTCGCCGGGTTGGTGGGCGTGCTGCTGACGGCGGGTGCGACGCGGGCGGAATCGTTTCTGCAGTGGGTTCCGGCCGGGCAGGGGGGCACCGCCGCCGCCGCCCATCCCGACGACCTCGCCGCCCGGACGACGGCGCTCGTCCACGAAGGCCGTTGGTCCGACGTCGTCAAGATCTGTGAGACGGCCGCCCGCAAAGGCACGCTCGATCCGGCCCTGGCGCGGCAGTACGACCTGGCCAAACTCCACTGCGACATCGCCCGCCGGCATGCCGAGCCGGCCTATCGCCGCCAACTGTCCGTCCTCTCCGAGGGCGAGGCCCGGCAGGCATATGGCCAGGTTCTCGCCCGGATCGGGTCCCACCATGTCGAGAATCCCGACTTTAGCCGGCTCTCGGCCCGGGGCCGGCTGGCCGTCGATGTCGCCCTCGATGATCCCGCGTTCTTCGCGAACCACGCGTCGCAGGCCACCCCCGACCGGCTCGCCGCTTACCGCGGTCAGGTCGAGCGGATCGTGGCCACCCGCCCGGTGAGCACTCAGGCCGACGCCGAGGCGGTCGCCGCCTGGATCGCCCGGGCCGGCCATTCGATCCTCGGCGTTCAGCCGGCGGTCACCCTGATGGAGATGGCCGCCGCCGCCGTGGGCGGGCTCGACGAATACTCCGCCTTCCTCACGACCGGCCAACTCGAGGATCTGTATTCGCAGATCGAGGGCAACTTCGTGGGCCTGGGCGTGGAACTCAAGAGCGCCCCGGACGGACTGCTGGTGGTGCATGTGATCCCGAACAGCCCGGCCGAGCGGGCGGGCATCCGGGCGGGCGACCGGCTGATCGGCGTCGGCGGCCGGTCGATCGGCGGGATGAGCGTCGATGAGGCCGCCCATCTGCTGCAAGGGCCCGAGGGCTCGCTCGTGACGCTGGCCGTGGCACGCGGCCCGGGGGCGGCTCGCGCGATCACCGTCCGCCGCGAGCACGTCGAGGTGCCCAGCATCGAAGAGGCGGCGATCGTCGATCCCGCCGCCGGCATCGCCCGGGTGAAGATCAGCTCCTTTCAAAAGACGACCGCCACCGACCTCGACGCCACGCTGCGGCGGCTGGACGCGGCCGGGATGCGGGCCTTGGTGATCGACCTCAGGGGCAATCCCGGCGGGCTGCTCTCGGCGGCGGTGGACGTGGCCGACCTGTTCCTCGACCGCGGCCTGGTGGTGGCGACGCGGGGCCGCAGCCCCGAGGAAGACTTCAACTACACCGCCGCCCGCAGTGGCACCTGGCGGATGCCGCTGGTGCTGATGATCGACGGCGACTCGGCCAGTTCGAGCGAGATCCTCGCCGGGGCCATCCGCGACCACCGCCGCGGCACGCTCGTCGGCTCGCGGAGCTATGGCAAGGGCTCGATCCAGGGCATCTTCCCGCTCGACGCGGCCGGCGTGGGGATGCGGCTGACGACGGCGAAGTTCTTCTCCCCACGTGGCCTCCCCTTCAGCGGCGTGGGGGTGGAGCCCGACGTGCCGGTCGTGACCGCCGCCCGACCGATCGACGGCGACATGGCCGCCGCAGAAGGCCAGCAGTCCGACACCGTCCTCGCGACGGCCGTCGAGGTGGCCCGCCGCTCGGTCCTTCGGCCGGCCGCCGCCCCCGGCCGCACGACCGCTGCCCGCTGAGGCTCGGCGGAGCCGGCCCGGCTTCCGGGAGCGTGACCTTCGCCGCACCCGTGATTTCAGCCGCTACACTGGCGGCCCCAGAAAGGAACCCTCCCATGACCACCGCCCGCGCCAGTGCGATCGCCGCCATCAACGCCTACCGCCCCACCGGCCAGGCCTGGAACTTCCGCGAGACCCCCACGAGCGAGATCTTCGGGTCCAACGTGTTCGGCGATGCCGAGATGCGGGCCCGCCTCCCCAAGAGCGTCTACAAGGCGCTCCAGGCGACGATCAAGCGGGGCAAGCCGATCGACCCCTCGATCGCCGACGCCGTCGCGCTGGCGATGAAGGACTGGGCGATCGAGAAGGGGGCCACTCACTACGCCCACGTCTTCTATCCGCTCACGGGGCTGACCGCCGAGAAGCACGACAGCTTCCTCACGCCCACCGGCGAGGGCACCGCGGTGGCCGAGTTCTCCGGCAAGGAACTGATCCAGGGGGAACCGGACGCCTCGAGCTTTCCCTCGGGGGGCCTGCGGGCCACTTTCGAGGCTCGCGGCTACACCGCCTGGGATCCGACCAGCCCCGCCTACATCCTCGACAACCCCAACGGCACCACGCTCTGCATCCCGACGGCCTTCTGCTCCTGGACGGGTGAGGCGCTCGACAAGAAGACGCCGCTGCTCCGGAGCATGCAGGCGGTGGACAAGCAGGCCCGACGGGTGCTGGAGCTGTTCGGCCACAAGGACGTCGGCCAGGTGACGGCTTCGGCCGGGCCGGAGCAGGAATACTTCCTGATCGACCGCAACTTCTACTTCAACCGTCCCGACCTGGTGATGACCGGCCGGACGCTGTTCGGCGCCCGGCCGCCCAAGGGCCAGGAGTTCGAGGACCAGTACTTCGGGGCGATCCCCGAGCGGGTGCTGGCCTGCATGCTCGAGGCGGAGCGGGAGCTCTACAAGCTCGGCGTGCCGGTCAAGACCCGACACAACGAGGTGGCCCCGAGCCAGTACGAGATCGCCCCGGTCTACGAAAACGCCAACATCGCGACCGACCACCAGCAGGCGATCATGCAGACGCTGACCCGCCTGGCCCAGAAGTACGGGATGGCCTGCCTGCTCCACGAGAAGCCCTTCGCGGGGATCAACGGCTCGGGCAAGCACGTCAACTGGTCGCTGGGCTGCAAGCTCGGCAACCTGCTCGAGCCTGGGGAAACCCCGCACGAGAACATGCAGTTCCTCGTGTTCTGCGCCGCGGTGATCCGCGCCGTGCACCTCCACGGCGACGTGCTCCGGGCGGTGGTCGCCTCGAGCGCCAACGACCACCGGCTCGGGGCCAACGAGGCGCCGCCGGCGATCATCTCGATCTTCCTCGGCGACCAGCTGACCGACGTCTTCGAGCAGATCGAGCGCGGGAAGGTGACCGGCAGCAAGGCCAGCGGCACGCTTTCCGTGGGCGTGGACACGCTGCCCCCCTTGCCGAAGCACGCCGGCGACCGCAATCGCACGAGCCCCTTCGCCTTCACGGGCAACAAGTTCGAGTTCCGGGCCGTCGGCTCGACCCAGTCGATCCCCGGGCCCCACCTGGCCCTCAACACGATCGTGGCCGAGAGCCTCGACTGGGTGGCGACCGAGCTCGAGACGGCCACCGGCGGCGATCCCTCCCGGCTGCCGGCCGCGGTGGAGAAGCTGCTCCAGCGGATCATCACCGACCACAAGGCGGTGATCTTCAACGGCAATGGCTACGCCGAGGAATGGCAGGTCGAGGCCAAGCGGCGGGGCCTGCCCAACCTCAAGGCCACGCCCGAGGCGCTCGACGCGCTGGTCACCCCGACCAACCTGTCCCTGTTCGCCACCTACGGCGTGCTCTCGGAGCGGGAAATGCGAAGCCGCTACGAGATCTACATGGAACGGTATTGCAAGGATCTCAACACCGAGGCCCAGGCCGCGATCCAGATCGCCAAGACGATGCTCCTGCCGGCGGCCTATCGCTACCAGGGCGAGCTCGTCGACATCGCCTCCAAGCTCAAGGCGCTCGGCCAGTCGCCGCACCTGGGCACGCTCGAGAAGCTGATGAAGCTCGTCGGTGACCTCGAAAGCCGGATCGAGGCACTGGAGCGGGCGGCCGGCCACCACGGCGGCGACGTGCGGGCGGAGATGGCCCACTTCCACGACGACGTGATCCCGGCGATGGCGGCGGTGCGGGAGACGGCCGACCTGCTCGAGACGATCCTGCCCGACGACCTCTGGCCGCTGCCCACCTACCGCGAGATGCTCTTCATCCGGTGAGCGACGCTGCGGAGGAGGCTTCCAAACCGGTTCCCGCCGACCTCGCCGGGGCGATCGCCGCCGAGGCTGCGCGAATCGGAATCATCGTGCCGCCCGACGCGGCGGCGCGGCTGGCCGCCTACGCGGCGAGCCTCTGGGCCTGGAACGAGCGGCTCAACCTCACCCGCCATACGGACGTGGGCCGGTTCGTGTCCCGCGACGTGGGCGATTCGGCCGCCCTGCTCGCGCACCTGGCGCACGGCGAGCGGGTGCTCGATGTGGGCACCGGCGGGGGCGTGCCGGGCGTGATCCTGGCGATCCTCCGGCCAGACCTGCGGGTCGAGCTTTCCGACAGCGTGGCCAAGAAGGCGAGGGCCGTGGCGGAGATCGTCCGCGAGGCAGGGCTCACGATACCCGTCCACGCCGCGGCCGCCCAGGAACTCGTCGCCAGCCGCCCGGCGGGCGCCGCCCGGTTCGACACGCTCGTCGCCCGGGCCGTAGCTCCGCTTTCGAAGTTGCTCAGCTGGTTCGAGCCGCGGGCCGACTCCTTTGGCCGGCTACTCGTGATCAAGGGGCCGCGTTGGGAAGAGGAGCTGGCCGAGGCCCGCGCAAACCGCCTCGGCAAGAAGGTCTCAATCCGGCGGATCGCCTCCTGGCCGCTCGTGGGCACCGCCAGCGAGAGCGTGCTCCTCGAAATCCGCACCGCCGGGTGACGGGCACCGTCGTGGGTGACGCAGGCTCGGCATTGCGCACGAAGTCTCGGGTGACGCAGGCTCGGGGTGGCCCATGCCATCTCGCCGGACGCTCGCTTCAGGCATCCTGCCTTCCGCTCGCTCGGAGGAAACCTCGCTTTCGC
>CAMCPF010000101.1 GCA_945876515.1 Candidatus Kuenenia stuttgartensis | reverse complement strand
CGCCGAGACGCTCCGCTACCTCCGCGAGGCAGGGGCCCGCGATGTGACGGTGGTCAACCGCACCGCCAGCCGGGCGGTGGAGCTGGCCGCGCGGCTGGGGGCCCGACCGGGCGACTTTACCGCGCTGGCCGCCGAACTGGCGGCGGCCGATCTGATCGTGAGCACGACCGGCGCCGAGACGCACGTCGTGTCCCTGGCGGCCTTCGAGCCGATCGCCGCCGGCCGCGAGGGCAGGCCGCTGGTGGTGCTCGACCTGGCCGTACCCCGCGACTTCGATCCGCGGATCGGCGGGCTGCCGGGAGTCTGGCTGTATTCCGTCGACGACCTGGCGGCGGCCTGCGCCGCCAACCGCACCAGCCGCCAGCGGGAGCTGCCGGCGGCCCTGGCGATCGTGGAGGAGGAGACGCTCCGCTTCATGGCCGACGTCCACCATCGCACCACCACGCCGGTGATCGAGCAGCTCAAGGCCGGCTGGAGCGAGACGGGCCAGGCCGAGCTCGAGCGGCTCTTCCGCCGGCTGCCGGAGCTGGGCGAGGCCGAGCGGGCCGAGATCCGCCAAGCCTTCGAGCGATACGCCGCGAAGCTCCTGCATCCGCCCCTGGTCTCGCTTCGCAGCGAGAGCCGCTCCGGGCCGCCACACGGGCTCGTCGACGCCCTCAAGCGACTCTTCCAACTCGGCGAGTGACGCTCGTTAAGCCCGGCGGCTCGTGGGCGGCAGCCGGTTCCACTGCGGGACCACGCACACCGCGGCCAGCACCAGTCCGCCGGCGAGCGCCAGAAAGATGCCGTTCCAGGGAGTCGTCTCGCTGCCGGTCAGTTGCTTGACGAAGCCCGGCAGCGTGCCGCCGACGATGGCGCCCAGCGACCCGACCCCATTGATCACGCCGGCGGCGGTGCCGGCTCCGCGCCTCGTGCCGAAGTCGATGGCCGCGGCGCCGCTCACGAGCGAGTCGGGGATGTAGACGAGTCCGCCGATCACAAACAGCATCGCCCCCAGACTCCAGCGGGTGGCCGGCACCAGGGGCAACAGCGCCAGCGCCAGACCCCCGAGCAACAGCGTGCTGGCGATCACGGGGAACCGCCGCGAGCCGCACAGCCGGTCGCTCACCCAGCCGCCGGCGAAGATGCCCAGCGGCCCGGCCAGATCGAACAGGCTGCCGAGGATCCCACTTTCAGCGGTGCCGGTGCCGAGCCGCTCGTTGAGATACACCGGCGCCCAGAACATGAGCAGGTAGCGGAGCGGCTTGACGAACAGGTAGACGAAGGCCAGCAGCAACACGACCGGCGAGGTCACCACCTCGAGCACCGTGTGCCAGGAGCCTTCCGGCTCATCGGCCGTCGTCTCCCCCGCCACGATCACCGACTCGGGCTCGCCCCGGTCACGCTCGGGTGACGGCAGCCCCAGGTCTTCCGGACGGTTGGCCTGGAGGGCGAGAAACAGAAGCCAGATGCAGCCCAGCAGCGCCGCCGGCACGAAGAACGCCATGCGCCAGGCGTCGGGCAGCACCCGCGGGCCGCCGAGCCAGTCTGGGAGCGGCACGGTCACACCTCCCCAGGACGTGGCCAGGCCGGCGACGACCGCCGCGATCATGCCGCCGAGGGCGAAGTTGGAGCACCACACGCCCATCACGCGGCCGCGGACGCCGCGGGAGAAGAACTCGCCGATGTTCTTGGCCAGCGGCGCCCAGCCACTCGACTGGCAGATGCCCTGCAGCGCGAAGAGAATGCCCAGCGCCACGGCGCTCGAGGAAAGGCCCATCGCGACGGCTGCGACGATGCTCCCCGCCATCCCGGTAAGAACCACCGCCCGGGTGCCGAGTCGGTCGCCGAGGATGCCCCAGAGGAACTGGCCCCCGGCGTAGGCCGCCAGATAGCCGCCGTCGATCAGCGAGAGTGTCTCGGTCGAGAGCCCCATCACCTCGGGCTTCTTGAGTTCGACCTTGGCGATCGAGAGCCCCTTGCGGGTGAGGTAGAAGCCCGCGTACGCCAGCCACGTGACCGCGAAAATCCGAAACTGCCAGCGCCGCAGGCGGCCGTGCGGATCAGCGGATTGCTCGCCGTCCGACGGTGGCCGGTGAGACGTCGCCTTGGGGCGTGCGGACGGCATGACAGCGAGCGGGAAGAGGGGGCGGCAACGAACGTCCGCCGCAGCGCAAAACAGCCAGCCTAGCGGTAGACCGTGAGGAAATTGTGAGGAGGTGTCCAGGCCAGCCGGACATTCCTCGTGTGAGTGGATTCTCGCATGTTTCTGCCTTCAGGAACGGGTTTCGCCCGTGGCGGCGTGGTCGGCGAGCCGATACACTCCGATTCAACTTCCTGAAACTCACAGGCTCCGGCAAGTTTCCCGGGCCAGGCTGCATGATGCGTCCCATCGCCTGTCGCTCCGCCCGCTGGCCGCGGGGCATGACGCTCGTCGAACTGCTCGTCGTGATCGCGATCATCGCGCTGTTGGTGGCGTTGCTTCTGCCCGCCGTCCAGTCGGTCCGTGAGTCGGCCCGCCGGGTGCAGTGCGGCAACAACCTCAAGCAACTCGGGGCGGGAGCGCTGCAGCACGAGGCGGCCCACGGCTACTACCCTTCGGGCGGTTGGGGCTGCTACTGGGGCGGCGACCCCGACCGCGGCTTTGGGCCCGAGCAGCCGGGCGGCTGGATCTACAACGTCCTGCCCTTCATCGAGCAGCAGCCGCTCTGGCAACTGGGGGCCGGGCAGACGCCGTCGCAGAAGCAGGCGACCGCCGTGACGGTGTTTGCCACCCCGCTCGCCCTCTTGACCTGCCCGTCGCGGCGGCCGTCGCAGACCTACCCGTGCGCGGGCGACTTCGCGGTCTACAACTGCGACTCGCTGCCGCGGGCCGCCAAGACCGACTACGCGGCCAGCGTCGGGGGCGGCCCGACGAGCACGAGCCAGGTCGTCTATTACGACGGCCCGCAACGGGGCACCGACACGAAGGCGCCAATCCCCGACGCCACGAGCAATCCCTGGGCCAACCACTCCGGAAACAGCGCCTACAACTCGACCCGGGTCCAGATGCAGGCCCAGCGGTCGGGCGTGTCGTACCTCCTCAGCCGGGTCACGACTGCGAGCATCACCGACGGCACGGCCAGCACCTACCTGATCGGCGAGAAGTATCTCAATCCCGACCACTACACCACCGGCACGACCCAGTGGACCGACAACCGCGGGATGTACCAGGGGGAAGACGCCGACACCTGCGGCTGGTCGGTCAACGGCACGGACTTCGAACGGCTGCGCCCCATGCAGGATCGCCGCGGGCTCAGCCGTGACTACACCTTCGGCTCCTGCCACGCCGGGAGCCTGCAGATGGTGTTCGCCGACGGCTCCGTCCGGCCGGTGCCCTACGACATCGACCCGCCGGTTCACTCGCGGCTCGGCAATCGCAAGGACGGCCAGGCGACCGACGGTACGGCACCGTAAACTGTCCGGGCAGCCGCGGCCCAGGTGGAGAGTCTTCGACATGTCACGATTCGTTCCGTTTCTGGTGTGGTTAGGCGGCGTGGCGGCTGCGGCCGAGCCCGCCCTGGTCGGCCCGGTGCTCGGGCATGTGGACGAGCGGACCGCCCACATCTGGCTGCGGCCGGCGGCCGCGACCGAGGTGACGCTCACGGTTAAAGATCCGGCCGGGAAGACCGTATTCGAGCAGCCGCAGACCGCTGTCGCGGAACGGGACTTCTGCCTGACGTGGGCCGTCGCCGGCCTCGAGCCCGCCACGGGCTACGCCTACTCGGTCGCCTGGAATGCCGGCGGTGCCGCCGCCTCGGCCGGCCCCTGGCCCTTGCGCACGGCGCCGCCCGCCGACCTTCCCGGCCGGGCCTGTCTGGGCTTCGGTTCCTGTGCGAATGAAAAGTTTCCAGCCATCTGGGAGCGGATGGCGGTGGAGGGCGTAGAGGCGATTCTGCTCTGCGGCGACACGCCCTACATCGACACCTCCGATCGAGAGAAGAACCGGCAGCGGCACCGGGCGTTTCTCACCCAGCCCGGGCTGGCGGAGATCGCCCGCACCCGTCCCACGCTCGGCACCTGGGACGACCATGACTTCGGGGCCAACGACTCCGATGGCAGTAAGGTGGATCGCGAGACGATCCGCACGGTGTTCACCGAGTATCGCGGCCAGGCGAACTTCGGCGAGAAGGGGGAGGGCATCTACACGACGTTCCGCCGCGGCCCGGTGGAAGTGTTTCTGATCGACGCCCGCTACTTCTCGCAGACCGGACCGTCACCGGTCGATCCGCAGAAGAAGACGCTGCTCGGCCCGCGGCAGTGGGAGTGGCTCAAGGCCGCGCTCTTGTCCTCGACCGCCCCGTTCAAGGTGCTGGCCACCGGCATGGTCTGGCACGACAAGCCCAACCGGGAAAAGGACGACTGGGAGACCTACGCCCACGAGCGGGAGGCCCTGTTCGACTTTCTGGCCGCCAACACGATCGGCGGCGTGGTGCTGCTCGGCGGCGACGTGCACGTCTCGCTGTTGCTGGAGCACCTGCCCGCGGAACGGTTGGGGTATCCGCTCTTCGAGTACACCGTCTCACCGCTGCACGACCGGGTGATCCCGAGTCTCGTGCCCACGAAGGACAAGCGGCTGCTCTGGTCGGCCGTGGAGCCCAACGTGTTCCTGCGGATGGTGGCCGACACGACGGGCGACGTGCCCACGCTCACCTCGACATGGATCAAGATGGACGGCCAGCGGCTCCATGAGCACGTGATCACGCTCGAGCGATCGGCCCCAGGGCCGGCGGAACGGAAGCCCGAATGAGCATCGTCACCGAGATCGAGCAGTTGTTCGCCGCCCGGGGAGACTCGGAGTATGGCGGGGAGGCGGTCTCGCAGCGGGAGCACGCCCTGCAGGCCGCGGCGGCGGCGGTCGCCGACGGGGCCGACGAGCCGCTCGTGGCTGCGGCCCTGCTCCACGACGTCGGGCATCTGCTGCACGACCTGCCCGCCGACGCGGCTGAAGCGGGGATCGACGACCACCATGAAAACTCGGCCGCCCGCTTCCTGGCGGCCCACTTCGGGCCCGAGGTCTGCGAGCCGGTGCGGCTGCACGTGGCGGCCAAGCGGTACCTGACGGCGGTCGAGCCCGACTACCTGGCGAAGCTCAGTGGCCCGAGTGTCACGAGCCTCTTGCTCCAAGGGGGCCCGATGAACGCCGTGGAGCAGGAGGCGTTTCGAGCCAATCCCCACTGGCAGGCCGCGCTGCGGCTCAGGCGCTATGACGAAGCCGCCAAGGTGGCCGGCGCCGCCACGCCGTCGCTCACCCACTTCCTCCCGCTCCTGGCCCGCGTGGCCCGGGATGAGCCGAGGTCAACTGGCTGATCGGCCGAGTACGCGGGTCGTGATCCGAGCCGGATTTTCCCGCCGGCGAGTGCGTCGGCCCACCGTAGCCGTATGGCCGGCGCGGCCAGGAGTGTGCCGGCTGCGGTCAGGAAACGGCGGCGGTTGGACGAGACCATCGATGGACCCTCGAGAAGCTCGAATCTATCGCAGTTTGCCTGGTTTTCGGAGCGACTTGTTGGCCCACACCCCGGTGGGTAGCCTTTTTTCGGTCGTGCACCAGCTTGGCCCGCGGGATCGTTGAATGAACCTCGTCGAACTCGGTCAGAAGATTCGCGCGCTCCGGGTCGAGCGGGGCATGACCCTCGACGACGTGGTTTCCAAGAGCGGTCTGACCCGCAGCTGGCTCTCCAAGGTCGAGAACTTTCGCGTCACTCCGTCGCTGCCCGCGCTTGGCGAGATCGCCAAGGCGTTGGGCGTCAAGGTCTCGTCGCTGCTCGAGGACCTCGACAAGCGGCCGGAGTTCGTGCTCGTCAAGAGTGGTGATGGGCTCCACGTTTCGCGGGACAGTGAATCGAGCAATATCGTCTACGAGTCGCTCGCCCACGAGCGGCCCGACCGGGCCATGGATCCCTTCGTGCTCACGGTGCCCGCTGGCGGCGGCCGCTCCAGGAATCTGGCCCACGAGGGAGAGGAGTTCCTCCGGGTGCTTACCGGGAAAGTCCAGTTCCATTACGGCGAGGGCGTGCACGAACTCTCTGCGGGCGACAGCCTCTATTTCGATGCGGCCACCCCCCACCGGCTCGTGAATCCGGGTTCGAAAGACGCCCAGGTGCTGTGCGTGTTCCACGGCCGCAGCCAGCCGCTGATGGCCAAGTCCAGAAAGCGGCGCAGGCCGGCGACTTCCTGACCCGGCACCCGGCATGTCGGGGCGCCCGGCTTCCGGCCACAGGGTGGCCATCGGCCCGGACTCCCCGTTCCCGCCAGCCGCTCCGCCCTGTATCCTCCGTCAACGCGAGGGTCGAGCGGCACGTCGCTGCTGATTCTCCTGCCCCCCTTGGAGCGTTCCGGTGCCCGGTATGCCGCCTGCTTCTATCCGCCTCGTCGTGGCCGATCTGGCGGGCACCACGGTTGACTTTGGTTCGAGCGCCCCGGCGGGCGTGTTCGTCTCGCTCTTCCAGCGGCACGGCGTGGCCGTGACCGATGCCGAGGCTCGCGGGCCGATGGGCACGGCGAAGCGGGATCACATCGCGGCCCTGGCCGCCCTGCCGGGCGTCGCTGCGGCCTGGCGCGAGCGGCACGGCGGCCCCTTCACCGAGGCCGACCTCGACCAGCTCTATGCCGAGTTCATCCCCCTCCAGATGGAGGTGCTGCCCGACTTCGGCGATCTGGTGCCCGGCACGGCCGAGTCGGCCACCGCTTTGCGGGCGCTGGGGGTCAAGGTGGCCGTTACCACCGGTTACGACACGGCGATGATGAAGATCGTCTTGGACGCGGCAGCCCGGCAGGGGTTCGTACCCGATGCCGCCATCTGCGCCAGCGACGTGGCCGCCGGCCGGCCGGCCCCCTGGATGATCTACCGGGCGATGGAGGCCTGCGGCGTTTGGCCACCGCGGGCCGTCGTGGCCGTGGGCGACACGATCGCCGACATCGAGGCGGCCGTGAATGCCGGCGTTTGGGCCGTGGGCGTGACGGCGACGGGCAACATGCTGGGACTGTCGCGGGCGGCGCACGACGTGCTCGCGCCAGCCGAGCGGGCCGAGCGGCTCGCGCTCGCCGCCGAACGGATGCGTGCAGTCGGGGCTGACGCGGTCATCGAGAGTGTGGCCGACCTGCCCGCATTGCTGCCGCGACTCGTCACCGGCTGAGCCGAGCCGTCAGCGGCCGTCCCGGCGGGCTTGCTTCCGTTTGCCGGCGGCGACCGTGTGGCCGCGGCGCCGGGTCGAGAGCCCGTCGAGCTTGAGTTGCTTGACGGTGCCCCTGGCCTTGGCCGACCGCTGCTGCTTCGGGTCGAAGTGAATCGCTTGGCCGGTGCCGGAAGCCGTGAGCGCCCGCAGCTTGCCGGCCTGTCGGGCCTTCTTCGAGGTGGGGGTCTTCACCGGACGGGTGGCGGCAGGCTTGCCGGCCTTGGCTGCCGGGCGGGCTGCTGCCGCCGGAGTCGATGCCTTGCGGCCCGTCGCAGGCTTGCCGGCCTTCGGCTGTTTGGCCGCGGGCTCGGCCACACCGAGCAGCCGCCGGCCAGCGGCGTTGATCCCGGCGACCGCCTCTGACAGCGTCTCACGAATGCTCGAGCGAGCGGCTCGATGGCCGGCCTGGCGCACCGCCTTGCTCGCCGGCTTGGCCGCCGCCGTGCGCGACGGCTTCGCGTTGCCACGCTTGCCGCCGACGGCGGCGGCGATCTCCCCGGCCAACTCCTCGATCCGGGCTTCGAGCCGCTTCACGGCAGCGCCGAAGAGTTCGGCCTTTTCCAGGGACCGCGTGTTGGCGGGATCGTTCGTGCGCGAGGAACCCTTTTTGGTCGTGAGCGACTGGCGGTTGAAGAGGTCCCGCCACTTGTCGCGCAGGCCGCGGGCCTGCTTGATCGCGGCGTGGAGCTGGTTGCGCGTGGCGGTTGCCAGCGACGAACCGACGGTGCTGTCGAGCACCCGCTGCTCCGCGGCGGTGAGCCAGGTCGTGGAGGAACTGCCGGCGGGGCGGGAAGACTTGGCCATGGTGATTCCGTTGATACGAGGTGAGGGTGGAAGCGAGCAAATCCCGCAGCATCGCAAATCGTCGCGGAATCTCGCCGGCATGCAAGCGGCCGGATGATTTTTCACCAGGTGATGGGCAAAAACCTTCGGCCCCCGCAGGCCCGC
Organism: Candidatus Kuenenia stuttgartensis; assembly: GCA_945876515.1. Taxonomy (GTDB): domain Bacteria; phylum Planctomycetota; class Planctomycetia; order Pirellulales; family UBA1268; genus QWPN01. Next base: position 752 of record CAMCPF010000101.1, on the reverse strand, counting down.
AACGCGCGCCAGCCCGGCCCATTCCCACTGGATTCGGGCCGCCGCGCACCCGTCAGCCGTACCGCACCAACAGCACGCCCGCGAACACCATCAGTCCGCCGAGGACACGGTTCGCGGTGATGCCCTGCTGGGGCACGTTCATCAGCCCATAGTGGTCGAACAGGAGCGAACAGATCACCTGGCCGCCGACCACGGCCGTGATGAACGCCGCAGCGCCGATCTTCGGTGTCAGCGTGGCCCCCGCCAACACGATCAGGCCGCCCAGTGGGCCGCCGATCCAGTTCCACCACGGGGCCGATCGCACGGCGTCGGCCGTCGGCGGCGCCGGCCGCACCGCGACCATGAACGCCACGGCCGTCAGAATCGTGCCGCAGATCGAGAAAAAGGCGGCGTAGCGGCCGTCGCCGAGTTGCTGCTTGAGCGCTCCATTGGCGGCCGCCTGCAGCGCGATGCAGCCCCCCGCCGCCGCGGCGAGGCCGAGCCAGAGGGAGTCGGTCGGAAGGGGTGGCATGAGAAGGACAGAGCTCCCTCAGTATGGGTAGGCGGTGCGATCAAATCACCAGGCAGACCGGTGAATCTTCCGCTCGGTTGGAGATGGTAACACGGGACGTATACTCGACTGGAAGTTTACAGCGGCGTGACTGTCACGCCGCCGAGGAGTCCATTTGGAGTCTGCCAACTGATGACCGAGAAGACCGAGAACAAGCCCGCCGCGAAGGGACCGAAGGCGAAGGTTTCCCAGGAAGTGAACA
>CAMCPF010000100.1 GCA_945876515.1 Candidatus Kuenenia stuttgartensis | reverse complement strand
TTCGGCTGCGGAACCCCCTTGCCCGCCATCATCTCCGCCACGGCGTTGAACTGGGGAATCTTGTTCATCACCGCGCTCGAGAGGAAGATCGCCGTGATCATCAGCCGAGCGAGGAGCGAGAGGAAGCCCTGGATAACGTGCATCGCGTGACTCCGTGAAAAGGCGAACCGGCCGGCGCGGGGGCGGCTCGGCCGAACGACTCGACAAAGGCTACCATGTCGCCGGGCACGGCTGACAAGGTCTGTTCCCCTCCGGTACGGCGGGATCGCCGCTGCCCCAGGCCCGATGCGAACCGGTGAGCCATGACCCTCGACGAAGAGATCGACGTTCAGGCCGTGCATGCCCTCCGCAGCGGCGGGGAGCCCTTCCTGCTCCTCGACTGCCGCGAACCCGATGAGCATGCGATCACCCGGATCGAGGGGGCCGTGCTGATCCCGATGCAGACGATCCCCGAACGGCTCGCCGAGCTCGAGCCACGACGCGGCGATCGGATCGTGGTCCACTGCCACCACGGCGTCCGCAGCCTCCGGGTCGCTCGGTTCCTGCGGGCGCGAGGCTTCATGGCCGCCCAGAGCATGAGGGGGGGCATCGAAGCCTGGTCGCTGGAAATCGATCCGGCGACACCCCGGTATTGAAGCCGCCATCGGAGCCAAGGCCGTGACCACGCTCGAGATCGTGCTCGTCGCCCAGGCGGTCGCCTCCGGCATGATGGCGGGCATCATCTGGTTCGTCCAGGTGGTGCACTACCCGCTGTTCGCCGCGGTGACGGGGCCGGCCGCCGCCGACTACGCCCGCGCGAATCAGGCTCGGACGTCGCTGGTCGTGCTCCCGCCGATGCTCGTCGAGGCTGTCGCTGCGGCCTGGATCGCCGTCTCGCCGCCCGGGGGCATCGGCCGCGGGCCGGCCGTGGCCGGCCTGGCGCTGGTGGCGCTCGTCTGGCTTTCGACGCTCGCGGTGCAGATGCCGCTCCACGCCCGGCTGGCCCGCGAGGGCCACGCCCCCGGTGTCGTCGCCGCGCTCGTGCGAAGCAACTGGCCGCGCACCATCCTCTGGACGGCCCGCGCGATCCTGGCCGCCTGGATGCTCGCCGCCGTCAGCCGATGACGCCGCGCACCACGTGACCGTGCACGTCGGTGAGCCGGAACTGGCGGCCCTGGTAGCGGAAGGTGAGCCGGGTGTGGTCGATGCCCACGAGGTGCATGATCGTGGCCTGCATGTCATGGACGTGCACGGGGTCGGCCGTGATGTTCCAGGCATAGTCGTCGGTGGAGCCATGGACATGCCCGGGCTTGGCACCACCCCCCGCCAGCAGCCAGGAAAACGCCCGCCCGAAGTGGTCGCGGCCCTTGGGGCTCTTGGGATCACCCTGGCCAAAGGGCGTGCGGCCGAACTCGCCTCCCCAGATCACGAGCGTGTCGTCGAGCAGGCCTCGCTCCTTGAGGTCCGCGATCAGAGCGGCGCTGGGGGCGTCCGTGTCGCGGCACATCTCTTCGAGCTTCGAAAACAGGTTGTTGTGCTGGTCCCAGCCGGCGTGCATCAGCTGCACAAACCGTGTGCCCCGCTCCAGCAGCCGACGGGCCACCAGGCAGTTGGAGGCGAAGCTGCCCTTGGTCATGACGTCGGGGCCATAGCGGTCGACTACGTGCCGCGGCTCGTCGGAGAAGTCCACGAGCTCGGGCACGCTGGCCTGCATCCGGTAGGCCATCTCGTACTGGGCGATCCGGGTGTCGATCTCGGGGTCGCCGTAGTCGGCAAGATGGGCCGCGTTCATGGCCGCCAGGTCGTCGAGCAACGCGCGGCGGGCCGCGCGGCTGACGCCCGGCGGATTGGCAAGGTAGGGAACGGGGTCGCCGGTGTTCCTGAACTTCACCCCCTGGAACCGGCTCGGCAGAAAGCCGCTCCCCCAGTAGTAGTCGAAGAAGAGCTGCCCGCAGGTCTTGCCCTTGTCGGAGGATGTCATGACCACGAAGGCCGGAAGGTCGTCGGTCTCACAGCCCAGGCCGTAGCTCATCCAGGCCCCCATGCTCGGCCGGCCTGGCACCTGGGCGCCCGTGAGGAAGAAGGTCACGCCCGGAGCGTGGTTCACCGCCTCGGTGTGCATGCTGCGGACCAGGCAGAGGTCGTCGGCCAGGCTGCCGAGCCGGGGCAGCATCGTGCTCATCTCGATCCCGCACTGGCCATACCTCTGAAACGGCTTGATCGGTGAGACGACCGGCCACTTCGCGTAGCCGCTCGACATCGTCGAGAGCCGCGTCTGGCCGCGGACGCTCGCCGGGATGTCCTGGCCGCCGCGCTCGATCAGGGCCGGCTTGGGATCGAAGAGATCGACGTGCGAGGGCCCGCCTCCCTGCCAGAGCATCACGACCCGCTTGGCCTTGGCCGCGTGGTGCGGCAGGCCGGGCAGCCCCGGCATGCCGCGCGAGGCCGTCGCCGCCTGCGTGTCGCGGTGCAAGAGCGACGCCAGCGCGACCGAGCCGATGCCCAGTCCGGCCGAGCCGAACAGCCGGCGGCGGGTGACGCGGCGGGCGTTTTCGACGTGCGGCTCAGGCATGGCGTACCTCCGAAGAACTGGCGAACATCAGGGCGTCGGTGGTGCGGGCCGGGGCTGACCCTGCCCCGTCGCCGGACGTTCGCTGCGGGCATCCTGCCCTTCGCTCACTCCATGCCGGCCGCGCTTCGGCATCCTGCCTGCGCTTGCCGCCAAGGCCGGCTCCCGGGGCAGGGTCAGCCCCTCGGTCCTCAATCATTCGTCGCATCATTCCCTCGAGAGTGCTTCGTCGAGGTTGAAGATCGCCAGGCAGACGGCCGTCAGGGCGGCGTGGGCGGCCGGGTCGAGCGACTGGTCGCGGGGGCTTTCACCGACTGCGAGGAGTTGCTTTGCGGCGTCGGGAGCGGTGCCGTAGATCTCGAGTTGGCGGCCGTGCATCCGCTTCAGGGCGTCGAGGTCGTAGCCGGTGGGCTTGCGGCCGAGCACGCGGCGGAAGGCGTGCGTGAGCCGGCCATCGAGGTCCGCGGCCGCCTGCAGGCTCTTTTCCGCCAGCACCCGGGCCGCCTCGACCCAGGTCGGGTCGTTGAGGGTCGTCAGGGCGTGGAGCGGCGTGCTCGTCTGGCCGGCCCGCACGGTGCAGGTCTGGCGGTTCGCCGTGTCGAACATGTTGGCCGGGCTCACCGTCCGCCGCCAGAACGTGTACAGGCTGCGGCGGTAGAGGTCGGGCCCGTGCGAGGCCGGGTAGGTGAAGTCGCGCTCCTTCGTGATCGCCAGCGCCTCCCAGATCTGGTCGGGCTGGTAGGGATAGACGGGCTGGCCACCGAGCCGGAGGTCGATCAGGCCGCTGGCGGCGAGGGCCAGGTCACGGAGCACGGGCGAAGGCAGGCGAAACCGGGCCGCGCGGCCGTGAAGCCGGTTCTCCGGGTCCTGGGCGCGGTGCTCGGCCGTGACTCTGCTCGACTGCCGGTAGGTAGCGCTGGTCACGAGCAGGCGGTGCATCTGCTTCTGGCTCCAGCCCCGCTCGCGAAACTCGACCGCCAGCCAGTCGAGCAGCTCAAGGTGCCTCGGATACTCGCTCTGCACCCCCATGTCCTCGGTGGTCTTGACGATGCCGGTGCCGAAGAACTGTTGCCACATCCGGTTGACCTGCACCCGCGCCGTCAGCGGATGCTCTGGCAGGAACAGCCACTTCGCCAGGCCCAGGCGATTGCGTGGCAACCCCTCCGGCAGCGGCGGGAGCGCGGCAGGCGGCAGAAAGGCGAGTTTCTCGCCCACCGGCGCAAGGTAGTCGCCCCGGTCGAGGATCCTGGTCTCCCGCGGCCTGTCGTCGCTCATCACCATCACTCGCGGCAGCCGGTCGGCGCGGAGTTCGGCGAGCTCCGCCCGCAGCCGCTCGACCTCCTCGGGCGACTCCTCGCCGAGGGCGGCGATCACCTGCTCGAGGTCGGCGAGGCGGCGGCGGAGCGGGTCGTCGGGGACTTCGACGACGGGCGGCGCGACCCGGATCCGCGGCGAAAACCGCGTGGGAGCCCCCGACTCCGGCACCCGGTTGAAGGCGTCGAGCAAGCCGTAATAGTCGGTCCGCGTGATCGGGTCGTACTTGTGGTCGTGGCACTGGGCGCAGGCCATCGTCAGGGCCAGCCAGGTGGTGCTCGTGGTGTCGACCCGGTCGAAGAGGTTGTTGAACCGCTGCTCCTCGGCGATCGCCCCCCCCTCGCCGTTGAGGAGATGGTTGCGGTTGAAGCCGGTGGCGATCCGCTGTTCGAGTGCGGCGTGGGGCAGCAGGTCGCCCGCCAGCTGCTCGATCGAGAACTGATCGAAGGGCATGTCGGCGTTGAGGGCGTTCACCACCCAGTCGCGCCAGATCCACTGCCAGGTGTCACCGTCCTGCTGAAAGCCGTTGGAGTCGGCGTAGCGGGCGGCGTCGAGCCAGGGCAGAGCCATCCGCTCGCCGTAGTGGGGAGAGGCGAGCAGCCTGGCCACCAACGACTCGTAGGCGTCGGGCCGGGGGTCGGCGACGAAGGCATCGACCTCCCCGGGCGTGGGTGGCAGGCCCGTCAGGTCGGCGTGGAGCCGGCGGATGAGCGTGGCGCGATCGGCCTCCGGGGAAGGCTTCAGGCCGGCGGCCTCGAGCTTCGCGAGCACGAACCGGTCGATGTCGTTCCGCGGCCAGTCGGCTTGGCGCACTGCCGGGGGCGGCGGCCGCTTGGGAGCGACAAACGCCCAGTGCGGCGCGTATTCCGCCCCCGCGTTGATCCATCGGTCGAGCAGCTGCTTCTGCTCCTCCGTCAGCCTCCGATTGGAGTCGGGGGGCGGCATCTGCACGTCGGGATCGGTCGAGTGGATCCGCTCGAGCAGGCCGCTCGCACCGGCGTCGCCGGGCACGATCGCCCCGGCCGCGACCGCCGCGGCTCGGTCGTCGAGCCGCAGGTCGGCTTCCCGCTTCTGGCCGTCCTGGCCATGGCAGTAGAAGCAGTTCTCGGAGAGGATCGGGCGGATGTCCCGGTTGAAGTCGAGCGGCGCGGGCGGTCGGTCCGCAGCGGCGGGAGGTGGCAGAATCCAGCCGAAGAGCAGGAACCCGCACCATGCCTGAAACCGGGCAGAGCAACCCATGGAACGATTTCCAGACGGCGTGCCCGCGTCGCCGACCCGGCCGAGCGTGAAGTCGCCTGGACGGATCGCGGACCGAAAGAGGTCGATCGGCGGAGTGATTGCTTTATGAATGGTAGCACGGCACCGGCTCGGGGGCCAAACAGGGGTGACTGCCCGATACTGTCAGCCGTCCGCGGGAGGAACGTTGCCCGGCGGCGGCTTCGCGCCTGGGTCGGGGCCGGTGAGCATCAGGCGGAAGGTCTTTTCGCCGGGGCGGCCCGGATCCGTGCGGAGAAACTGCGCGTAGATCAGGCCGTCCTCGGGCCAGGTCCTGCTGGCGCTGAGCCGCGCCCGAACCCAGACCTCGCGGCCGCCGGCCACGATCTCTCGGATGTCGAACGGTCCGCCGCCGAAGCCGCCCCGGTTGGCCTCGCGGGTGTCGAGCGTGGTCCAGGTCGTGCCGTCCGGCGAGACATCGAGCGCGGCCTTCGCCCGCGGGTCGTAGGGAAACGGGTCGCCCGTGGTCCAGACGGCGATCGTGGCGGTGAGCGTCGCGGCGCGGATCTCGAAGGGGGCTGTGAACTTGAGCACCATCGCCCCTTCCTTGTCGGGCACGGTCGGCCGGATGAAGGAGGCCGAGCCGGCGTTGCGTTCCGTGGCAAACTCCACGCCCTCCAGGGACACGACGTGCGGCTTCCACTCGTCGCCCAGCAGGTTGAACGCGATCTCGCGATAGGGCGGCATCCGCCACGACGCCCGGGCCGGGGCCTCGAGCCTGCGGCCCGCGAAGTCGACCGGTGTGGTCGCCGTGCCCGCGAGTTCGAGCACATATCGCCCAGCGGCCGCGGTCACGGCTTCCAGGCCGCGAATCTCCCAGTAGTCCCGGGCTCCGGTGACGGTCACGCCGTCGAGCGGCACCGCCACGCCGTCACGCGTGAGGCGGAAGTCGGCCGGAGTCAGCGACCGGATCGGCTCGTCGAAGGTGACCGTGAGCCACTGCAGCGGTGTCGTCCGCAGGTTCGAGACGTTGGGGAACGAGGCGGTCGGTCCGGGGCCGGCCGCCGGCGGCGAGGCCCGGTTCGCGCCCGGCAGCCTGCCCGGAGCCAACGAGAGCACGGCGGCGACGATCAGGGCCGAGGCGACGGCTGCGATGCCGCTCGCGGTCAGGGTCTTGTGACGGCGGCACCAGGCCCGGCAGGCGGTCAAGAAGCCGGGCGGGCGGGCCAAGATGGGCTGGCCGGCGAGCAGCCGGCTGAGGTCGTCGGCGAGTTCCGCCGCCGAGGGGTAGCGATCCACCGGCTGCTTGGCCAGGCACTTCAGCGCGATCGCGTCGGCGCCCGGCTGCAGCTCGCGATCGGCGAAGTGCAGCCGCGTTGGGGGCGTGTCCTGCACGATGCGGGTGGTCTCGGCCAGGGAACTGCCCGTCATTTCGTAGGGAAGCCGCCCGGAGAGGAGTTCGTGGAGGATCACCCCGAGGGAGTAGACGTCCGTGCGACCGTCCACCGGGCTCCCGCCGCACTGCTCAGGGCTCGAATACTGCCGCGTTCCCAGATAGGTGCCGGTCTCGGTGAACCCGGCGGCATCGTCCTCCATCAGGCGGGCGATCCCGAAGTCGATCACTTTGGGCCGGCCCTCCGCATCGACCAGGATGTTGCCGGGCTTCAGGTCGCGGTGGACCACGCCCGCCGCGTGGCCGTGCGCCACGGCCTGGCAGACGGCGAGGAAGACCTCGAGCCGCCGGCGCGGCGTGAGCCCGCGTTGCTCGCAGGCCCGCACGAGCGACGCGGCACCGGCGATGTACTCCATCACGAAGTAGGGCGTCTCATCCCCCTCGACCAGGCACGCCCCGGCCGTGAACACCTGCGCGATCCCGGGGTGACGGAGCCTGCCGAGCAACTCAGCCTCGCGATGGAAGCGCTGCAGAGCCGCCGGTGATCGCCGGCTCGGCCGCATCACCTTGACAGCCACGGTGCGGGACGGCGACCGCTGCCGGGCCTCGTAGACCCGCCCCATGCCCCCCTGGGCGATCAGCCGGGCGATCACCACGTCGCCCAGGTCGCGGCCCTCGAGCGGATCCGGCCCGAGGTGTTCCGGGGGCCGGCGATCACCGAGGCCGAAGTCGGTCGATTGTCGGGACAGTGCCTCGGCGGTCGGTACCGTGTCGCGGCTTGCCGACTGCGGCCCGGCCGCTGCGGCGGCCGCACGGGCATCGTCGCGGTCGGGCGGGGAGATGTCGGCGGCCATGAGTTTGCACGAGCAAGGCCCGGTGGGCGACGGCTAGCCCAGCCCGTGCCGCAGCGCCCAGACCGCCGCCTGCGTCCGGTCGCCCAGCCCGAGTTTGCGGAGCATGTTCTGCACGTGCTCCTTGACGGTCTCGATGCTGATCTCGAGCGAGTCGGCGATCTCCTGGTTGGAGAGTCCCATCGCCACGAGACGCAGCACCTGTGTCTCCCGCGGTGTGAGCGATACGCCGGCCACCCCCTGCTTGTCGCGCCGGGTCATCTGGCCGGCCACCCGCCGCAACTCGCCGGATCGGGTTGCGTGCTCGCCGGTGGCCGCGGCCGTCACGGCGGCGATCAGTTCGGCCCGGGAGATCGTCTTGAGCAAATAGTCATGGGCCCCTGCCGCCACCGCGCGGGCCACATACGTCGGATTGTCGAAGGCCGAGAGCATCACGACCTTGGTCGAAGGGGCGGCCGACCGGATCCGCTTGACCACGTCGAGCCCGTCGGCATCGCCGAACCGAACATCGAGCAGCACGACGTCGGGCTTGAGTTTGCGGGCCTGCCGCACCGCCTCATCCTCGGTCGATGCCTCGCCGCAAATCCGTACCGTCGAATCCGCGAACAGGCTCGACAGCCCCTTGCGGACCACTTCGTGGTCGTCGGCGATAAGGACGCTGGTGGCCGCCATGGTCGGGGTAGCCTGCCTACGGGCGGGGGTCGTTGTCAACTCTCCGATGCCGAATCGGTCTGCCGCTCGACGGCACGGCCGCAGCACCCTCGTGAACCCGCAGGGAAAGCTTCCCGACTCTTGGGGATCCCCGCGCGAAGGATCAGCTCCGTCCTGCGTGGTCGAGCCAACGTTCGATCCAGGGGGCCTGCCAGGGGTTCCACATCGGGAAGGCGACCGAGACCACCGACAGGCCGAGCAGGGTGAGACCGACCAGCCGGCCGGGCCGGCTGCGGCCCAGCACGTCGGCGGCGGGTACGGCGGCGAAAGCCCAGAGCGGTGCGAGCCAGAAGGCCCAGCGGAAGCCGCTCGTCATCCCGCCGTAGTTGCGGTCGGCAAGCGGCCGGGCCAGATAAAAGCCGATCACGACGACCGAGACCAACCCGATCGCCCAGGCAAGCTCCGCCTCGCCCCGCTCGTGCCGCCGCCGCGCGGCCAGCAACGCCAGCCCCGGGATCGCCAGCAGCCACGCGGGAGTGAGCGAGAAGATTCCATGGTGACCCACGAGCACGTGCCAGGCATACGCGACGTGTGACGGCTCGCCCCGATCCACGCCCTGGGGAGAACGCCAGTAGCTCGTGAGCAGCTTGCCGTTGGGCAGCCGGACCGAGTAGTCGTACCAGTTGGACGGGTTCCAGGAGCCGACGACCATCCCGAGCGTTCCCGTCGCCGGGATCGCCGCCTCAGCCGCGGCAGGGCGGCCGTCGGCCCGCTGCGCATAGGCCGGCGCAGTCGTGCCGTGGGCGAGCCAGTTGGAGCCCAGCGCCGCCACGGCCACCGCCGCCACCGCCGGCGCGGTCCAGGCAAGCGTCCGCCGCCAATCCCGGCGGAGCAGGATCGTGACCACGACCGCGAGCCAGGCGAGAGCCGGCAGTTCGAAGGCCGCGGCCAACGCG
>CAMCPF010000099.1 GCA_945876515.1 Candidatus Kuenenia stuttgartensis | reverse complement strand
CGGTGGGCGGGATGATCAGTCTCGCGTCGGCCGGGATCGCCACACAAGGCGAAAGCGGTCGCTGGCTCGGCCCGATCCAGGCACTGACGCTCGTTGACTGACCGCCGCCGGCCCACGACACGAGCGACCGCTCACTCGTCGGCGCCGACCCGCTTCTTCGAGAGGCCGATCTTCCGTTCGTCGGTGTCGACGCGGAGCACCTTGACCTCGATCGGGTCGCCCACCTTCACGAGTTCCTCGGCATTCTCGACCTTGTCGTCGGAGAGTTCCGAGATGTGCAGCAGGCCCTCGAGGCCGTCCTCGAGGCCCACGAACACACCGAAGTTGGTGATCTTGGTGATCGTGCCGTTGACCACGTCGCCCGGCTTGTAGCGGCCGGGGATGTCGCCCGTCCACGGGTCGTCGCTCATCTGCTTGAGGCCGAGGGCGATCCGCCGCCGCTGCTGGTCCACCGAGAGCACCTTGCACTCGACTTCCGTGCCCTTGTCGAGCATCTCGCTGGGGTGGGTCACCTTCCGCGTCCACGACATGTCGGTGACGTGGAGCAGGCCATCGATGCCGTCGTTGATCTCGACGAAGGCGCCGTAGTTGGTGAGGTTGCGGACCACGCCCTTGACGATCGCCCCCGGCGGATAGTCGGCGGCCACCTTTTCCCAGGGGTTTTGCTGGGTCTGCTTCATGCCCAGCGAGATTTCCTGCTTCTCCTTGTTGATGGCGAGCACCACCACCTCGACCTCGTCGCCCGGCTTGACCAGTTCCGACGGATGGCTGACCCGCTTCGTCCAGCTCATCTCGGAGATGTGCACCAGCCCCTCGACGCCGTCCTCCAGCTTCACGAACGCGCCGTAGCTCATCACGTTCACCACCGTGCCCTTGCAGACTGTGCCGACCGGATACTTCTCGGCGACCTTGATCCAGGGGCTGGCCGTTCGCTGCTTCATGCCGAGCGCGATCTTCTCGCGGTCGCGGTCGATGTGCAGCACCTGCACCTCCACCTCCTGATCGATCTGCACCATCTCGCTCGGGTGGCCGATCCGGGCCCACGACATGTCGGTGATGTGGAGCAGGCCGTCGATCCCGCCGAGGTCCACGAAGGCGCCGAAGTCGGCGATGTTCTTGACCACGCCGCGGCGGACTTGGCCCACCTCGAGCGTCTCCATCAGCTGCTTCTTCCGCTCGGCCCGCTCCTGCTCGATCAGCGCCCGGCGGGAGACCACGATGTTGCGGCGGGCCTCGTCGATCTTGAGCACCAGGCACTGGATCGCCCGGCCGCAGTAGTCGCCGATGTCGGCGGGGCGGCGGATGTCCACCTGGCTGGCCGGCAGGAACACGTTCACGCCGGAGATGTCCACCAGCAGGCCGCCCTTGATCTTGCGGGTGACGAAGCCGGTGACGACGTCGTTCTCCTTGACGCTCTCCATCACGCGGATCCAGTCCTCGATCCGCCGCGCCTTGCGCTTGGAGAGGGTGATCAGGCCGCGCTGCTCCTCCTGGCCTTCCTCGAACTCCTCGAGGAGCACCTTGACGACGTCGCCGATCTGCGGCGGGGGCTCCGACTCGTCCCACTCGTTTCGCGGGATGTGGCCTTCGCTCTTGTAGCCCACGTCGACGAGCACGAACTCGTCGTCCACTCGCAGGATCTTCCCCTCCAGCACCGCGTTGACCGACAGGGTGGCTGTGCCCGCTCCGTATTCGCCATCACCGGCCCCGGCCAGCGCCAGTTCGAGTTCTTGTTCGAGATCGTCGCCGGTTTCCAGTTCGCGAATGAGGTTGCGGTTGACCATGCGTGGGGGTTTCGGGAAAGACCGTGAAAAAGGGGAAGCGGGATGGGGCGGGCCACGGATCGAGCCTCGCAGTGTAGCAGCCGGAAGGGGCCGGAACAATCGACTCAGGGCCGCGAACGGCCCATTTTCCCCGATCGGTCCCGGGGGCGGGCCGCTCGTCCCATCAGCCGACCCATGCCGATGGCAGAATAGTGACTGTTCTCGCCGGAGCCTGCGGACCCATGTTGCCCCGCCGCCGCCTGCTCGCCGCCTCGGCTGCCGCCCTCGCCCTGCCGGCCATCGGCCGCGGCCAGTTGGCCACGCCCGCCGAGGGTGTCGTGGGCCCCAAGCTCGGCGACATGCGGCTGCAGCGGTATCGCGTGGGGGTGATCGTGGCCGCTGAAGGGGGGCCGTGTCGCGGGATCTACGCCACGCTGCCGGTGCCCACCAGTTGGCCCGAGCAGAAGGTGCGGATCGTCGAGGAGGATGTCTCCCGGGGAGTGAAGGGGCCGGTCTACCGCACGCTCGCCGACGGGGTCGAGCAGATGGTGGTCACGATCCCTTCGATTCCCGCGGGTGGCAAGGAGCACGCGATCATCACCTTTGAACTCGAGCGGCTTGCAATCGTGGCCCCGGATGACACCGCCGGCTTGAAGATCCCCGCCAAGCCCAGCCGCGACATCCGGCTCCACCTCGGGGCCAGCCCCTACGTGGAGACCCGCGATCCCAAGATCGTGAAGTTCGCAAAGGAGGCCGCCGCTGACCACGAGGGCTGGAAGCGGGTCGAGGCCATCTACGACGCCGTCCGCCAGAAGGTGGAGTATCGCAACGGCGACCTGAAGGGGGCCCGGCGGGCTCTCGCCGACGGCTGGGGCGACTGCGAGGAGCTCACCTGCCTGTTCATTGCGGCGGCGCGATCGCAGGACATCCCCGCCCGCACGGTCTGGGTGGAGGGCCACTGTTACCCCGAGTTCTACCTCGAGGACGCCGACGGCCGCGGCTGCTGGCATCCCTGTCAGGCGGCAGGCACGCGGGCGTTCGGCGAGATGCCCGACCAGTTGCCGATTCTGCAGAAGGGCGACTCCTTCCGCGATCCCGACCGGCCCGGCAAGCAGCTCCGCTACGTGGCCGAGTTTCTCAAGGGCTCGATGACCGAAGGGAGCGGCAAGCCACGGGTGAACTGGATTCGCGAGGGGGCCTGAACGCGGCGGTGGACGCTACGCGGAGGGGGCCTCAATCGCCGTGGGAGACGCTGCCGGGCTCAGCCGGCCCCGCGCTCCGCCACCACCTGCTCGGCGACGGCCACGATCTCGGCGAGTTCCTCGATCGGCCGGCCGAACTGGTCGCGGGCCACCGGGGCGAACCACCGCGGCAGGATCTCGAACCCGGCGTCTTTCCAGGCCTGCTCCATACGCTCGCCGGCCAGCCGGACGATCTTCTCGCGGCCGCGGCCCGCGAGCGTCGAGCGGTGGGCCCAGGGGGTGACGGGGCCGTCGAATCCGGCCGCCTCCGCCGCCTTGAGCACCTCCGCCGCGGCGATCACGCCGGACTCGCCGGGCATCAGCCGGTCGGCCTCGGTGAGCTCTGAGCCGTTGGTGCCGCGGGGCGCGTCGGAGAGCCGCACCTCCACGATCCGCCCCTTCGGCACCTTGGTGATCATCTCGACCGGCTCGCCGGTCACGTGCATCGCCCAGGCGTCCACCACGGCGCCAATTCGCTCGTGGGCCACGCTCACGAGCCCCAGGAGCGCCTCGAACGTGCCGATGAAGGGAGAGGCGGTCGTTTCCTCGGCCGGCCGCTCCGGCCGGATCGCGAGCCCGAGCTGGATGCCGTGCGGGGCGAGCAGATCGCCGATCGTGTGCAGGCGGATCCGATGGAGCTCGAAGAAATCCTTGAACGAATGGTCTTCGGAGATCGGGGCGATGGTCGTCATGGCCCGGTGGCACTCGGCGGCGGCGGCCAGCTCGAGCCGGGCGGGCAGTTCGGCGAGCTCGGCCTCGAACTCCTTCTCCGGAGCATCGAGCCGCACCGGCAGCCGGAACGAGCCGCTCTTGAGGCGGGCGCTGACCATCAGCCGCCGGGCGTGCTCCACCCCGTAGATCGCCGCCTGCTTCTCGAGATCGAGCAGGTCGATGTCCATGCCGTCGAAGCCGAACGACAGAGCCAGCTCGATGAGCTCACTGGGGCGACCGGAGAGGGGAAGGCCGAAGGTGCTGAGGTTGCGAAACATGCGGGATTCCTGGGAGAGGGAAGCCCCGGAGTATAGGCGGCGCGGGGCGCGTCGCAACAGCCGGCCCGGCGGCCCGCGGGTGGTAGGCTCTTTTTTATGACCCTCCTCGAAGCCGTGGTCCTGGGGCTGGTGCAGGGCCTCACCGAGTTTCTGCCGATTTCGAGCACGGCCCACCTGCGGCTGGTGCCGGCGGCGCTCGGCTGGGACGACCCCGGGGCGGCCTACTCGGCGCTGATCCAGTGCGGCACGCTCGCGGCCGTGCTCGTCGCGATGCGGCACGACGTGGCCGCCCTCGCGCGGGGCTTTCTCAAGGGCGTCATCTCGGGCCGCCCCTGGGGATCAGTGGAGTCGCGGGTGGCGGTCATGATCGCCCTGGGCACACTGCCGATCGTGGTCGTGGGCCTGGCGGCTCGAGACTTCATCCGCGGCGACGCCCGCGACCTCGGGCTCGTGGCCGTCGCCCTACTCGGGGGCACGATTCTGATGGCGGCCGCGGAGCTGGTCTGCCTGGCGCGGGCCCGGCGGAGCCAGGGCGGCCGGGACGGCCTCGAGGCCGTGCGGCTCTCCGACGCGCTGGCGATGGGGCTCACGCAGGTGCTCGCGCTCATTCCGGGCGCTTCTCGGAGCGGCACCACGATCTCCTCGGGAATGATCACCGGGCTCGACCGCCGGACGGCGGCCCGGTTCTCCTTCCTTCTCTCGCTGCCCGCCGTCGGGGCCGCAGGGCTGCTCGAGGCCTGGCAGGCGCGGCACGAGATCCTGGCCACGGGCGACGACGTCCTCGCGGCCGTGGTCGGCACGCTCATTGCGGGGGTCGCGGGCTATGCGTCCATCCGCTGGCTGCTGCGAATGCTCACGAGCCACACACTCTGGCCCTTCATCATCTACCGGCTCGTCCTCGCGGGCCTGCTCGCCTGGGCCGTCGCAACCCAGGCCGGCCTGACCCGTTCAATCACTGCATGAACTCCACCACTCGTCACCGCCTTCGGCTCGCCGCCGTGGCCCTGCTGGCTGGCTGGGCGACGGCCGCCTCTGCCGCCACGCCCGTGCCGCCAGCCTGCGACGACGCCACGTTTCTCCGCCGGGCCTCGCTCGACCTCGTGGGCCGGCAGCCTTCGCCCGCCGAGATCGAGGCCTTCCTGGCCGATCCCAATCCCGGCAAGCGCGAGGCGGCCATCGAGCGGCTGCTCGCAGATCCGGCTTGGGCCACCACCTGGGCCCGCTACTTCCGCGACGTGATCCTCTACCGACGCAGCGACGAGCGGGCGATCGCGATGGCCCGGCCGCTGGAGGCGTTTCTCGCCGGGCATCTCGCCCGAGACGCCGCCTGGGACGCGATCGCCCGCGACATGATCACGGCCAAGGGCGTGCCGTCGCAGAGCGGTGAGACGGCGATCATCATGGCGCAGATGGGGGAGACCTCCGACATCGCCGCCGAAGTGTCGCGGGTGTTCACGGGCGTGCAGATCCAGTGCGCCCAGTGCCACGACCACTTCACCGACCGCTGGAAGCGGCGGCAGTTCCACGAGTTCGCCGCCTTCTTCCCCCGGATCGCGATCACCCGCGGGGATGGCGACGGCCTGGACCGGTTCGAGGTGGTCTCCTACGACCGCGAGCCGCGAAAGGCCCGCATCAAGAACCCCGACAACCCGCGCCGGGGCGACCTCGAGCACGAGATGCCCGACCTCGACGACCCGTCGCTGCCGGGCACCGTGATGAAGCCGCGGTTTTTCCTCGGCAGCGCCGCATTGCCGCTGGGCACCCCCGACAAGGAGCGACGGAAAACGGCGGCCCGGCTCGTGACGTCGAACGACAATCCTTGGTTCGCCCGGGCGATCGTCAACCGGATCTGGGCGGAACTGGTGGGCGACGGCTTCTACGACGGTATCGACGACCTGGGCCCCGACCGCGAGCCGCGGTCGCCGGAGCAGCTCGACGAGCTCTGCCGCCGGTTCGTGTCGGCGGACCACGACCTGCGGGCGCTGGTTCGCGTCGTGATGGCGACGCCTGCCTACCAGTCGGTGGCCCGGTCGCGGGCCGACGCCGGGCGGCCCCTCGGCGAGGCCAGTTGCCCGCAGCGGCTCCGGGCCGACCAGCTCTTCACGCAGGTGCTCACGGCGCTGGGCGTGGACGAGGCGGCCGTCGGCGGCCGTGGGGAGCGGCGGGCAGGGGGCATGCGGGGGGAGTTGTTCTCGCCGCGGGGCGGCTTCAACCAGGTGTTCGGCTACGACCCGGGCCTGCCCCGCGACGAGATCGTGGGCTCGATCCCGCAGGCCCTGCTCCTGATGAACAGCCAGCCGCTCGCCCAGGCGATCGACGGCGAGCGACGATTCACGCTGCTCGGCCGGCTGCTCGCCGAGCTGCCCGACGACCGCGAACTGGCCGACGAGCTCCACCTCCGGACGCTCGCCCGCCACGCCACGCCCGCCGAGATCGGCGTCTGCCTCGACCACGTGCGGGACACCGGCGACCGGTCCGAAGCCTTCGAAGACATCTTCTGGGCGCTGGTCAACAGCGCGGAGTTCATCCACCGAAAGTAGCCAGCACCAATCGGGGAGGGGTTGCCCTTGGCATCTCGCCGGACGTTCGCTCTGGGCATCCTGCCCTCCGCTCACTCGATGCTGGCTGCGCTTTCGCCCTCCGGGCTGCGCTTGCCAACAACGCCGCTCGATTGCCAAGGGCAACCCCTCCGGTCCTTGGAAACTTCGGATGCACCTGTCCATGCCCAATCGTCGTGACTTTCTCCGCTGCCTGCCGCTGGCCGGCTCGGCGGCCAGCGTGATCCCGTTCGCCTACGCGGCGGCGGCCCATGCGGCCGACCTCCGCAAGCGGGGCAAGGCCTGCATCCTGCTCTGGATGCAGGGCGGGCCCTCGCAGTTCGAGACCTTCAGCCCGCTCGTCGGCCACAAGAACGGCGGCGGCACGAAGGCGATCGCCACCGGTGTGCCCGGGATGCGTTTCGCCGAGCACTGGCCGGCCGTGGCGAAGGTGGCCGACCGGATGGCGGTGATCCGCTCGATGACGAGCAAGGAGGGGAGCCATCCGCGGGCCACCTATCTCCTGCACACGGGCTACCTGCCCAATCCGAGCGTCCGCCATCCCACGCTCGGCTCGATCGTGGCGAGCGAGCTTGCCGCCGGGGAGGGCGGCGAGACGGCCGACCTGCCCCCGGTGGTACGCATCGGCACCCGCCGTCGGCCCGACTCGGGCGCGGGCCTTCTGGGGATGCGGTGGGACCCCTACGAACTCCGCGAGGCCACGAGCAGCCCGGCCAACACGTCCCCGCAGGTGCCCGCCGAGCGGCACCTCCGCCGGCTGGACCTGATGGAGCGGCTCGGCTCAGGCTTTGCAGGCAGCTTGCCGCAGGAGGCCGCCGACCACGCCAGCCTCTATCGGCGGGCCACGCGGATGATCCTCAGCCCGGCGATGAAGGCCTTCGACCTCGAGGCCGAGCCGGCGGAGATCCGCCGCGAGTATGGCGAGGGCGAGTTTGCAGCGGGTTGCCTGCTCGCGCGGCGGCTGGTCGAGAGCGGCGTGTCGTTCGTCGAGGTGGTGATGGACGGCTGGGACACCCACCAGGACAACTTCAAAAAGGTGCCCGAGCTCGCCGCTCAGGTGGACCGCCCGTTTGCGGCGCTCGTCCGCGATCTCGAGCGGCGGGGCATGCTCGACGACACGCTCGTGATCTGGATGGGGGAGTTCGGCCGCACGCCGCAGGTGAATCCCCGCGGCGGCCGCGACCACTTCCCACGGAGCTTCAACGCCGCGCTCGCCGGGGGAGGTGTGGCCGGCGGAGCGGTCGTGGGCAAGACCGACAAGGCGGGCGTGGAGGTGACCGACCGGCCGGTGACCGTGCCCGACCTCTTCGCCACGTTCTGCGCGAGCCTCGGCATCGACGGGGCGAAAGAGAACATGTCGAGCAGTGGCCGGCCCATCAAGCTCGTGGACGGCGGCACCGCGGTGCAGGAACTGTTTTCCTGACGCCTTCGGGCGGCCTATGATCCCACAGTCCTTGATCATCCGGGAGACCGCGGGCTCATGCAGTGCAACATCGACAACCGGGGCCGCGTGGCCCGGATCATCACGGGCATCCTGACCGCGGCGGTCGGCGTCGGGCTCGTCGTCGCGACGCAGCTTGGTTCGCTGCCCCCGTGGGCACTCCGGGCAGGGCTCGGCTGCCTGGCGGGCGGCGCGTTCTCGATCTTCGAGGGCGTGAAGGGCTGGTGCGTGGTGCGGGCGCTGGGGTTCAAGACCCCGATGTGACCGGCGGGCCGGTCAGGGGCCCCGTGGCCCCGCCTGCCCCGCAACCGACGGGAACGGCACGCCGAAGGCTTCGGCCACGGCCTCGACGGCGTCCGCCTGCTCCGGTGGCACGCGGTCGCGCCAGGCGGCGAGGTGGTCGTGGAAGGCGGCGGGCTGCGGCTGGTCGGCCGGGTTGAGCCAGTGGATCGCCGCCCAGTGGTCGGGCGACTCCTCGAACAAGGGCAGGAGCGCCGTCGCGATGGCCAGACCGTTGTCGCGGTCAGTGGGCTGTTCCTGAAGCTCGTCGCGGTGGCGGGCATACCAAGCCGCCAGCGGCATCTCCGGTGGTCGCGGCGACTTCGCCAGCCGCTTGGCCGCGTAGTCACGGAGGTGGGGCGCGAACCCGCGCCAGTTGGGATACGGGGGCTCCTCCTCCCACGCGTCGGCCATCGCGCGGAGCACGAACAGGCTCGCCGTCTCGCAGACCGCCTCCTCGAACCAGAGGTGGGCCCGCGTGCGGGGGCCCGACCGGCAGAGCACGTGACAGAGCTCGTGGCCGAACTGGAAGCCGTATTGCGCCCAGTGGTTGCCACCGGTGTCGAGCCGCACCTGGAAGTGGCCCTCGGGCGTGCGGTCGAAGAGAGCGATCGGCCCGCCCCGCGCGGCCACGGCGATCGTGGGCCGGGCGGCGGCGGGCAC
>CAMCPF010000098.1 GCA_945876515.1 Candidatus Kuenenia stuttgartensis | reverse complement strand
GACCTCCGCGAAGGGGGCTACGACACGGTCGACAGCCAGGCCGGCGGCAGCGAGCCGACCAGGCCGGCGCTCGAGGGGGCCGGCTGGCCGCACCGCCGGATGCGGGTGGAGCGGGAGCGGGTCTGGAGGGAGAAGCTCGACGCCGAGCGGGCGGCGACCGGTGCGGCGACGGATCCAGCGGTAGGCACCGGCAACCCCGTCCGACCGGTCGATCAGCAGGTTGACGCCGTGCTCGCGGCAACCAGTGGCACTGAGGCCGCCCCGGCGGCGAGTGCGGACGCCGCCGCACCAAAACCCGCCGATCCGTTCCGCAAGGCCCGTCCCGAGGAGGGCACGCGAATGGATCCGGCCAAGGAGCAGTTCACTGGCGTGGTGCCGGGCATCGGCCTGGCGAGCTTTCGCGACTCCAACGGCGTCGATCGATTTATGGTGCTCCCCGGCGACGACGTGAAGGTGACGTTCCCCACCGCGGGCACGCCCCCCAAGGCGGTCAGCGACAGCTTCACGGTCGTCGACTTCTACGAGAGCAAGATGAGCGAATACGACTCCAACTTCGTGTTCGTGCCGATCGCGGCCCTGCAGCGGATGCGGGGAATGATCGACCCGCAGTCGGGGCTGGCGAGCGTCAACTCGATCCAGATCAAGCTCAAGGACGGGGCCGACCTCGACGAAGTTCGCGACCGGCTGCGAAAGGCCTTTCCCGCCGACATGTACGCCGTGGCCACCTGGAAGGACAAGCAGGGGCCGCTGCTCGCCGCCGTCGACATGGAGATGGCGGTGCTCAACATCCTCTTGTTTCTGATCATCGCGGTGGCCGGGTTCGGGATCCTGGCGATCTTCTTCATGATCGTGGTCGAGAAGACCCGCGACATCGGGATCCTCAAGTCGCTCGGAGCGCGGGCCGCGGGCATCGCCGGCATCTTCCTGGGCTATGGGCTGTTCCTGGGGATCGTGGGCGCCGGGGCGGGGCTGGCGCTCGGCCTGGCAATCGCGCTCAACATCAACACGATCCGCGCGGGAGTGGAGTGGTGCACGGGCCAGCGGGTGTTCGACCCTTCCATCTATTACTTCTTCAAGATTCCCACGATCGTCGATCCGGCGACGATCGCCTGGATCGTGGCCGGGGCGATCGGGATCGCCGTAGCGTCGAGCGTGCTTCCGGCGCTGCGGGCGGCGCGGCTCCAGCCGGTGGAGGCCCTGCGGCATGAGTAGCGCCACGCTCGAAAGCCCCATCGCCACCCCTTTGCCCGCAACGCCGGGGAGCCTCCTGGCCGTGCGGGCCCTGCGGAAGCGGTATCGCTCGGGCGACAAGCTGCTCGAGGTGCTCCGCGGCGTGGATTTCGACCTCGCCCCGGGCGAGTTCGTCTCGGTGATCGGCCAGAGCGGCTCCGGCAAGAGCACGCTCTTGCACCTGATGGGCCTGCTCGACGGAGCCGACTCTGGGAGCGTGCACCTGGCCGGCCGGCGGATTGACGACCTGCCGGGCCGCGAGCGGGACCGGCTCAGGAACACCGCCATCGGGATGGTGTTCCAGGCCTACCACCTCCTGCCGGAGCTCACGGCGCTCGAAAACGTGCTGGCGCCGCTGATGGTCCGGCACGGCGTCTGGGCCTGGTTCCACGAGCGGGGTGAGGCCCGGCGGCGGGCGACCGACCTGCTCGAGCGGTTCGGCCTCGGCGAGCGGCTCCACCACAAGCCGCGGCAGCTCTCCGGCGGCGAGATGCAGCGGGTGGCGATCGCCCGGGCACTCGTGGGCGGCCCCCGGCTGCTTCTGGCCGACGAGCCGACAGGCAATCTCGACGCCGAAAGCGGGGCTGGGATCCTCGACGTGCTCACCGCGTTGAACCGCTCCGAGGGGCTTTCTATAGTGCTCGTGACCCACGACGCCTCGATCGCCAGGCGGGCCGATCGGATCGTGCGGCTCGCGGCCGGCCGCGTCGAGACGGCCTGACGCCGCCTGTCGGTGGGCCCGATTCCTGCCTCCTTCGGTGCCCTCATGCCGCGGACGATCTTCATGAACGACTCGCTCGTGCCGGAGCACGAGGCGAAGGTCAGCGTCTTCGACCACGGCCTGCTCTATGGCGACGGCGTGTTCGAGGGGCTGCGAAGCTACTCCGGGAAGGTGTTCCGGCTCGACGCCCACCTCGACCGGCTCTATGCCAGCGCGCGGGCGATCTGCCTGGAGATCCCGATCGCCAAGCCGGCTCTGGCCAAGGCCGTGATCGACACCCTCGCCGCCAACAACCTCGCCGACGGCTACGTGCGGCTGGTGGTGACCCGCGGGGCTGGGAGCCTGGGGCTCGATCCCAACAAGACGAGCCATCCGCAGGTGATCGTGATCGCCGACACGATCTCGCTCTATCCGCGGGAGTTCTACGACCAGGGCCTGCGGATTGTGACGGCCGCCACCCAGCGGACCCAGTCGGCGGCCCTCTCACCGCGAATCAAGTCGCTCAACTATCTCAACAACATCATGGCCAAGCTCGAGGGGCTGCAGGCCGGCTGCGTCGAGGCGTTGATGCTCAACCACAAGGGCGAGGTGGCCGAGTGCACGGGCGACAACGTGTTCGCCGTCCGCGCAGGCAAGCTGCTCACGCCCCCGCCCGACGCGGGCATCCTCGAGGGCATCACCCGCAACGCCGTGATGGAGCTGGCCCTCGCCGCGGGCCTCGACTGCCGTGAGCAGACCCTCGTGCGGCACGACCTCTACACGGCCGATGAGTGCTTCCTCACGGGCACCGCGGCCGAGGTGATCCCGGTCGTCGAGATCGACGGCCGCAAGATCGGCGCGGGTGTTCCCGGCCCGGTCACGAAGCGGCTCACGGCCGACTTCCACGCGCTCGTGCGGCGGTAGGCCCGCTCGGCCGCCGGGCCAACAGCGTCCCGCCCATGGCCCGGGAAGCTCTCCGGGTTGCAGCGGTCGCCCGCCCCCGCCTGACGCCCTGACCCTGCCGGTCATGCCGGTGCGGCATCGCGACCGACTTCAGCCGGGGCGGCTGCCTCCCCACGGACGAAACCTCCTCTTGGTTCAGAGGCGGCGGGGTTTCTCCAAGGAGGGAGGGCTTCTCGATGGCTCGTTCGATCATGCGGGCGGCGGTTGTCGCCGTGGTGGTGCTGGGCGGTGCGGGGATGGCCCGAGCCGACGAGCTGGGCACCGAGATCGACCTCTCGACGTTTGGCCGCGAGGCGGCCAAGCCCGCGAGCGTGTGGGACGACCTGCCGCTCGAGGACGTGGCCCGGCGGTTTGCAACCGCCCCCCGGCGGGTCTACATCTCGGGCATGATCGGGCCGTCGTTCGCCCAGGTGAACAGCCCGGCCGACTCGGCCCTGCTGAGCGAAGACACGCTCTTCGCCGCCGGTGGCGCGATCGGCATCGCCTTCGAGCGACGCAACGGCCGGCTCCGGCTCGAGCTCGAGGGCATGGGCCGCGACACCTACGACGCCGAGTTCCTGGCGACCCCCACCGCTGGCGATACCACGATCCTGACGAACAACTGGTCAGTGATGCAGAACGCGTGGCGCGACTTCATGCTCACGGAACGCTTTGGAGTTTACGGCGGCGGTGGCATCGGTGCCGGCGGTTACATCCTCGGCGAGCAGTTCGAGGGACAGAAGGCATACGCCGACCCCGCTGCCAGCTTCGCCTGGCAGTTCGGCGGCGGCCTGCTTTGGGAGATCTCCAATCGCCTGACCTTCGACGTGGGCTACCGCTACTTCCACATCGACACGATCCAGCAGGCGGGCGCCGAGCCCAACCAGTTCTCGGCCAGCGAGCTGATGTTCACGCTGCGGCTCTACGAGCCGTTCCGCGCCTGGCGGCGGTGAGCCGGCCCTAGAAAGCGGGCGGCCAGCGGCTGACGCCGACATTCGGCTCGCGTGCTGCGGCGGGGTTTGCGGAGGCGGGGCGGAGCATCACCCATTTTTTGCGGTGGCGGCAGGCGTGAACTAGGCTTCGGGAACTCGTTCAAGGCGGTTTGGCCGGCCCGGGGCCCCTCGCTTTCTTGGACGCGGGAGTCTTCCCCGATCCTCGAGGCCGTCATGCCGACCCTGCTGCACGCGCTCTTTGCACGCCCGTCACGACCCGTTCGCTCCTCTCGTCGCCGCAGCGGGCTCTCCCGCCGCACCCGGCCTGGCAATGCGACGCGAGCGCCGTCCCGCTCGTCGCGGCGGCGGTCGTCCGGCCGACGGGCAGAGGCCTCGCGCCGCTCGGGTCGCGGTCGGGCCAGCTGGCGGCCGGGCCTCGAGGGGCTCGAGAGTCGGGCGATGCTGGCGGCCGACGACATCGTCGTGAGCCTGGTGGGCAACCAGCTCGTGCTCACCCTCGACCCGGCCGGCACGGCCATCACGAACCTGAGCACGAGCTACGCCTCGAAGGCCGGCGTGCTCACGATCACCGCCGCGAGCGGCGGCACGCTCTCGTCGGCCGCGGCGATCCCCGGGGTCACGATCGATCCCGCCACCGACACGATCGCGGTGAATCTCAAGACGGTCACGAAGTTCGCGGGCATCTCGGTGGTGGGCGATACGGGCACCGACGTCGTCACGATCGGCCCCGGTGGCGTGAACCTCGCCGCCGTGACCCGGGGTGCGGCCGGCCAGGGCCTGAGTATCGACACGGGCGCCGGCCTGAGCGACGCGATCGTGGTCACGAGCCCCATCGCGGCCAAGGGCGCAGGCGCCGTGAGCCTCGCGACGCAGGGCCAGGCGACGAAGCATGGGATTTTGCTTTCCGCCAACGTGCTCGCGCCCGCGGGCTCGCAGACCTTTGCCGGGGCCGTGACGCTTGAGAACGATCTGACGATCAAGGCGGGCACGGTGATCACGTTCGCTTCGACGGTGGACGGCGACAGCCGGCTGACGGTGTCGGCGGGCGGCCCGGTGGCGTTCATCGGCGAGGTCGGAGGCAACCAGCAACTGACGGGCGTGACGCTCGCACGGGCGGCGGGCGTCGCCTTCGCCGACGGCTTCCAACTCGACGGCACGGGCACGGCCGCGGGCACGAGCGGCCTCGTGGTCGGCAAGAACGTCAACAGCGTGGTGTTCCTGCCGCCGTCCGGGCCGCTCGTGCGCACGATCACGGGCTTCACCGGGGCCGGGATCCAGTTCGTCGGCGGGTCGCGCAACTCGCTCATCACGGGCGTCACGAGCGCGGGCAACGGCGTCGGCTTGCAAGTGGGGGCCGGCGTCTACACGGGCACCCAGATCGTGGGCAATACGTTCAGCGAAAACACGGGCCACGGCGTCAGGATGACGGCCGCCCGGGGGATCACGCTCGGTGGCAGCGGGGCCAACGGCAACACGATCATCTTCAACGGTGGCTGGGGCGTGGTCGCTACCGGGGCGTCGAATGGCTCGCGGCTGGCGGAGAACCAGATCGCCAACAACTCCAGCGGCAACGTGGCGAACCTCGGCGCCAGCCGCTGGAAGTGGTTTCCGGCGCGGGGCCTGACGCCCGGCGTGTCATCGGCCCCGGGCCTCGCCGTGCAGCTGAGCCCGGTGGGCCTGGCGTCGCTCACTGCCACGCAGCTGGGCCGCTATTCGTTCACCACGGCGTTCGACATCAACGGCGTGGAGGTCGGCTCGACCGGTTCGCTCGACACGTCCAAGCGGCTGGTGGGCCTCTCTGCAACTGTTGATAACGGTGCTCCGGCGCCGTCGGTGACGATCTCGTCCACGCAGGTCACCGAGTTTCGCCAGCTCGGCGGCACGACCTACGTCGATGCGGCCCAACTCGGCGCCACGGGCCTGCCGTGGGTGTCGGTGACCGGCGCGTCGTCTGCCGCGGTGGCCGTCACGAGCCTGGTGGCGGGCCTGACGCCGCAGACCACGCTTCGGGCGGTGGAGTTCCCGATCAGTTCGCAGTTTGCGGGCACCGACTCGTTCGGACAGCGGTATCAGGCGACGATCGGCAAGTCGAGCTTCGCGGCGCTCCTGCCGCTGGCGAATCTCACTGCCCTCGCCACCACGCCCGTGTTCGGCAACGACGCGATTCCGGTGGAGGTGTGGCTCAACAAGCAGGGCTACCTGAGCCGGTTCGAGGTCGCCATCCTCGGCCTGGGCACGATCACGGTCTCGCTGGCCGACTTCGGCCAGGCGGTGCGGGTCACGGCGCCGCCGACGGCCCAGACCGGCGGAATGAATTCGGTCTCTGGGCAGGAACTCTTCGCCGACGGCACCGACGCCACCACGCCCGGTGAGGCCGGCGGCAACGGCGGCATCATCTATGGCAACGGCGGCACCGGCGGCCTGGGTGGCAACGGCGGCCATGCCGGCTGGATCGGCGATGGTGGCAACGGCGGTGCGGGCGGCAATGGCGGCGACGGCGGGCTGCTTTTGGGCGTCGGCGGCAACGGTGGAGCGGGCCTTGACGGCGCGTTCGGCACCGATGGCGCGGCGGGCACGGCCCCGGCCGGCCCGGGCGCGGATGGAGGCAAGGGTGGCAATGGCGGCTCGGGCGGCACTGGGCTCGCGGGCGGCAACGGCGGCGATGGTGGCGTGTTCTTCGGCGTTGGTGGCAACGGCGGCGCGGGCGGCAATGGCGGCTCCGGTGGCGATGGCGGGGTGGGTGCCGATGGCGCCGATGCCGTCACGCCCGGTGGCAAGGGCGGCAACGGCGGCGCCGGTGGAGCCGGCGGCGTTGGTGGCGACGGCGGCTCGGGCGGCAACGCGGGCACCGGCACGTTCGTGTTCACCGCGAACTCCGGCACTGCCGGCGCGGCCGGCGTGATGGGCTTGTCCGGCAATGGCGGCGCTGGCGGCGCAGGCGGTGATGGCTTGGCCGGAGGTCTGACCCCGGCTCCCAGCACCGTGACCGCCACCATCGTTGGCGTCAGTAATCCTCTCGGTGTAGAGATCAATCCGGCCGGCACCTTCGCCTACGTCACCAACTCGACCAGCAACTCGGTGGCGGTGGTCGACACGGCCACCAACGCGGTGACCGCCACCATCGCCGTCGGCTTTGCCCCCTGGGGTGTGGCGTTCAACTCGACCGGCACCCGCGCCTATGTCACCAACCATTTCGGCGACTCGGTGTCGGTGATCGACACCGCCACTAACACCGTGACCGCCACCATCGCTGTCGGCAGCAATCCGATCGGGGTGGCTGTCAACCCGGCCGGCACCCTCGCCTACGTCGTGAACATAGGCAGCAACTCGGTCTCGGTGATCGACACGGTCACCAACACCGTGACCGCCACGATCGGCGTCGGCGTTTTTCCGGTTTGGGTGGCGTTTAACCCGGCCGGCAATGGCGCCTACGTCACCAACGCAGTCGGCGACTCGGTCTCGTTGATCGACACCGCCACCAACACCGTGGCCGCCACGATCGCGGTCGGCACTGGTCCGGACGGTGTGGCTGTCAACCCGGCCGGCACCATCGCCTACGTCACGAACAGAGGCGGCAACTCGGTCTCGGTGATCGACACGGTCACCAACACCGTGACCGCCACCATCGCTGTCGGCAGCAACCCGGTCGCGGTGGCGTTCAACCCGGCCGGCACCTTCGCCTACGTCACCAACCAAGCCGGCAACTCGGTCTCGGTGATCGACACGGTCACCAACACCGTGACCGCCACCATCGGCGTCGGCGCCTCCCCATACGGTGTGGCGGTCAATCCGGCCGGCACCCGCGCCTACGTCGCCAGCGATGTCGGCAACACGGTGTCGGTGATCGACATCGCCTCCGCGGTGGTGGCCGGTGGCAACGGCGGCAACGGCGGCGCGGGCGGTGCCGGCGGCCTGACGGGCAACGGCGGCAACGGCGGGGCTGCAGGGAGTGGCGGCGCCGGTGCCAATGGCACGAACGGCACGAACCCCGGTGACTCGGGCACGGCCGGTACAGATGGCGGCAACGGCGGCAACGGCGGTGCGGGCGGCGCCGGAGGCTCGATCTCGGGCAACGGCGGCAACGGCGGCGACGGCGGCAACGCCGGCGCGTCCGGCAACGGCGGCACCGGCGCGGCGGGCGATTCAACCACGCCTAACGGCGGCAATGGCGGCAATGGTGGTGATCCAGGTGCCGCGGGCACTGGCGGCGCCGGTGGCAGCGGGGCCACGAGCGGTGCGGCAGGCTCCGCAGGCGTGGCGGTCACCTCGGGCGGCAACGGCGGCCATGGCGGGGCGGGCGCCGACGGCGTCGTGATCCCCGCAGGCGCGTCGTTCACCAACCGCACCACCGCTGATGGTCTTGGCGACGATTTCGTGCGGGGCGTGTTCGCCGCCGGTGGCACCGTGTACGCCGCCACGTATGGCGGTGGGTTGTCGATTTCCACCGATGGTGGCGCGACGTACACCACCCGCACCACCGCCGACGGCCTCGGCGACGATTTCCTGCTCGGGGTGTTCGCCGCCGGTGACACCGTGTACGCCGCCACGAATGGCGGGGGGTTGTCGATTTCCACCGATGGCGGGGTGTCGTTCACCAATCGCACCACCGCCGACGGCCTCGGTGCCGACTCCGTGCGCGGGGTGTTCGCCGCCGGTGACACCGTCTATGCCGCCACCCTGGTGGGTGGGTTGTCGATCTCCACTGACGGTGGGGCGTCGTTCACCAACCGCACCACCGCGGATGGTCTTGGCGACGATTTCGTGAGCGGGGTGTTCGCCGCCGGTGGCACCGTGTACGCCGCCACCAATGGCGGTGGGTTGTCGATTTCCACCGATGGCGGGGTGTCGTTCACCACCCGGACCACGGCTGACGGTCTCGGCAACGATGTCGTACTTGGGGTGTTCGCCGTCGGTAGCACCGTGTACGCCGCCACCGGCGGGGGTTTGTCGATCTCCACTGACGGTGGGGCGTCGTTTACCAATCGCACTTCCGCCGACGGCCTCGGCAGCGATGTCGTACTTGGGGTGTTCGCGGCCGGCGACACCGTGTACGCCGCCACCGACGGTGGGTTGTCGATTTCCACCGATGGCGGCGTGTCGTTCACCACCCGCACC
>CAMCPF010000097.1 GCA_945876515.1 Candidatus Kuenenia stuttgartensis | reverse complement strand
TTGCCGGGATCGTGCGCCGTCTTGCCGGGATCGTGCGGGAAGAGCCTGTGCCGCAGCGGCCGCTCGTGCTGGTGGCCGGGGGGCTTGTTGTAGGGGCTCTCTGCGTCCGCGGGGTGTCGGCAGCGTGCACGACCATCCCCCTCCTCTGCTGGATCGCCGGCCTGGCCGCCGTGGCCGGCTGGCGCTGGGCGAGTGATCGCGGGCGGCCTCGGCTGGCCACGGCGGCACTCGTCGGGGCGGCGGTGGCGGCCGGTGCGGCCTGGTCGGCGACGCAGTTCGATCTCTTCGACCGCACGGATATCGCCTGGCAACTCGACGAGTCACCGCGGCCGGTGGCGATCCGGGGCCGGGTCGTCGCATCACCGCGGGTGCTCGCGGGCCCCGTGGATGCGACGGGCCGTGCCGCGGTGATCGAGCCGGCGAGTGAGTTTCTGCTCGCCGTGGCCGCGATCCGTCACGGTGACCGGTGGCGGCCGGCGGCCGGGCGGGCGACGGTCGTCGTCCGGGGGGAGCCGGAGCGGCTCGAGGTCGGCGCGGACGTGCAAATCTTTGGCCGAGGCCTCCGGCCGGCGATCCCGCTCAATCCGGGCGAGCCCGATCTCGCGGCCCGGGCCCGGGGCGACCGCTGCCTGTCGGTCGTCCGAGTCGGGGATTGGGCCTGCGTCGGCGTGGTCCGTCGGCCGAGTCCCTGGTCGCCCCGCGCGGCCATCGACCGGCTGCGGGCGGCGGGAGCCGCGGCCCTGGCGGCTGGCATTTCGCCAGAGCGCTCGCCCGTGGCGGAGGCCTTGCTGCTGGGAGGTCGGGGGGGCTTGCCGCGAGGCGTGACCGACGACTTCGTGGCCACCGGCACGGTGCACGTGCTCTCGATTTCCGGGCTGCATCTTGGGCTGCTGGCCGCCGGCCTGTTCCTGGTGCTCCGCGCGACCCTCGTGCCCCGCGGGTGGTCGCTGGCCGTGGTGGCGGTCGTGACCGGGCTGTATGCCGTGCTCGTGGGGGCCGAGACGCCCGTCGTCCGCGCCACGCTCATGGTCTGGGCGGCATGCCTGGCCGCGGCCACGGGCCGCCGTGGCTCCACGATGAACGCGCTGGCTGGGGCGGCGATCGTGGTCGTCGCCTGGCGGCCGGCAGAGGCGGCGACCGCCGGCGCGCAACTGTCCTTTCTGTCCACGGCCGTGCTCGTGGGCGTCGCCTCGCTGCTGGTGAGGACGCCCGACGCCGACCCCATCGCCAGGCTCGTGGAACGCAGTCGGTCCCGCTGGGAGAAGGCGCTCCGTCGGGCCGGGCGGGCGCTCATGGTCGCGTTCGTCACCGGCCTGGCCGTGTCGCTCGCCACGGCACCCCTGGTGGCTGCACGGTTCCACGTAGTCAGCCCGGTGGGGCTCGTGGCCAACGTCGTGATCGCGCCGCTGGTTCCGGTGGCGATGACGTGCGGTCTGCTATGTCTCGTGAGTGCGGCTGTGTCGGCACCGCTGGCTGCGGTGTTCGCGGCCGGCTGCGACGCCACGCTGGCCGTCCTCGAGTTTGTCGTCGCGGTGGCTGCCGACGTGCCGGGGGGCCATGCCTGGGTCGCGGGGCCTGCCTGGTGGTGGGTGGTCGGCTGGTATGCAATCCTCGCCGCGACGGCGGTCTGGGCGCGGCGGGATCTCGTTCGCCGACCGGCCACGTGGGCTGCGGTCGCCGGGGGATGGTGCGGCGTGGGGCTGCTGGCGGCAGGGATCGGGGCCGCCGCGTCGGCCCCGCCGAGCGGCCTGCGGGTGGTGATGGCAGCCGTCGGGCACGGCTGCGGGGTGTTGGTGCGGGCGCCGACCGGCCGTGTACTCCTCTACGACGCGGGTCGGCTCGGCGCCCCCTTCGCCGCCTGTCGATCCTTGTCGGCGGTGCTCTGGAGCGAGGGAGTGTCGCGGATCGACACACTCGTCATCTCCCATGCCGACGCCGATCACTTCAACGCCGTGCCGGAACTGCTCGGGCGGTTCGCCTGCGGTGAGATCCTGGTGCCCGAGGCGTTGCTCGCCGACGACTCGCCCGCCGTGACCGGGCTCCTCGCCGCCGCGGAAGCCCGGGGCGTGCCGGTGCGGACGGCGCGGGCGGGGGATGCCTTCGCGGTCGACCCGCTCTGTCGCGTCCGCGTGCTCCACCCGGCGGCCGGGAAGCGACGCGACGAGCATGATGACGGCGATGACAACGCGACGAGCCTCGTGCTCTCGGTGGAGTCGGCCGGCCGCAGGCTCCTGCTCACGGGCGACCTCGAGGGGCCGGCGCTCGCGGCGTTCGTCGCCTCGGCGCCGGGTGTCTGCGACGTGCTCATGGCGCCACACCACGGCACGGCCACGAGCCTGCCGGCCGACATCGCGCTGGCCACCCAACCGAGCCTCGTGCTGGTGAGCGGCCGCGGCGGCCGCACGTGGCCCACCGTGCGCGCGGCCTATACGGCTGCATCCGGACCTGGCGGGACCGCCGTACTCAAGACCGGCGGCGAAGGCGCCGTGGCCGTGACGCTCACGGCCGCCGCCGTGACGGCCGAGCGGTTTGTCGGCGGTTGCTGGCGGGCGATCGCGCCGCCGGCCGATCAGGACGTCGCGACCTTCGGCCGCGTCAGGAACCAGCCGCCGGCGATCAGCAGCAACTGGCTGGCGACATATGCGCCGAGCAGCATGAGCACGCCGCTCGTGAAGCCGTAACTGTGCAGGCCGATCCCGAGTTGGTTGGTGCCGAACCAGCTCCAGGCCGTCACGATGTTGCCCCCGATCGTAAAGAGCGCGAAGCCCCGCGGGCCGATCCATTTGTCCCAGCGGGCATGGAGCACGGCGGCGTTCCAGAGCACGATCATGAGCGCGCCGTTCTCCTTCGGATCCCAGCCCCAGAACCGGCCCCAGCTGTCGTCGGCCCAGAGGCCGCCGAGCACGGTGCCGATGAAGCTGAAGAAGAGCGCAAAGCAGACCACGCCGTAGTTCATCCGGTAGAGACGGTCCTGAACCTCCCGCGAGGCCGGGTTGCTCGCCGTCTCGTGCCAGCGGCTCCAGGCATCGTGAACGATGGCGAACGTGCCCAACAGGCCGGCCAGGAACGTGGCCCCGTAGCCGAGCGTGACGGTGATCACGTGGGTGGTGAGCCAGAACTGGGTGTCGAGCACCGCCTGGAGCACGTGCATGGTGTCGCCCGAGTCGAGGCCGTAGGCGACGCCGAGCGTGAGCCCGCCAGCGATGGCGGCCACAAGCGTGCCGATCCCGAGCCGGTGCAGCCGCTCGAGCAGCAGGCCGGCGAGCACGCAGGCCCAGCCGATGAACACCGCCGACGAGTAGAGGTTCACCACCGGCGGCCGGCCCGTGAGCCAGACCCGCATCCCGAGGGCGAAGGTGTGCACCGCGAAGGTGCCGGCCAGGAGCCACCAGGTGAACCCGCCGAGTGCCTCACGCCACACGAGGAAGCTCGTGAAGCAGAGCAGGATCGCGAGCACATAGAGCCACTTGGCCAGCTCGGTGGGATTGAAGGCGTTGAACCAGGCCTCCGCCGCAGCCTTCCGTTCGCTGGCCGCGAACTCGGGTAGCCCGTCGGCCGCGGTGCGGTAGGCGGCAAGGGCGAGGGACAGCTTGGCCGGCCCCCGGTCGGCGGCCTCGAGTAGCTCCGCGAAAGGCACCAGCGCCGGATTGGCCTGATATGCCGGCTGGCCCGGTCGGCCGGCGAGCATCTTGGCCACGAGCGCATCGACGAGCGCGGGCTGCAGCGCCTGCCAGCGCGGGCCGCCCGTGGTGTCGGCGGCGGCGGCGCGGCCGAGCGGCGGGAGCGCCGCCGGAGGATGGTTCTCCTCGATCAGCCGCGCGCCCTGCATCATCCTCATCACCTGGTCGAGGAAGGCCTTGCGGGCCGCTTCGTCGGCTCCCTCGACCGTGGGCATGGACGGGGCCTCGTAAGCAAAGCGGATCAGGTCGTAGGCCATGAGCTTCTGCTCGAGCTCCAGCAGTTTCTTCTGGCCGAACGACTGCTCTTCGCGTGGAAGTTCACGGAGCTTTGCCACCTGCTCCCGGGCGACGGCCCGCTTCGGCTCGAGCTCGGCGTAGGAGTAGCGATGGCCCTTGCGCCGGGTGAGGTCGTAGAGATCGACCACCTCCTGGGCGTCGATTCGGAACACGGGCGCCCGCGTCGCCCACTCGCTCCCGGCCATCAGGCCGAGCAGCCATTGTGTGGCGGAGATCCGGCCCTGCGGGTCGCCCGACCGCGCCTCGTTGCCGGTCGGCATCACCACGTTCGTCCGGTTGCCGAGCAGCTGGAGCGTGTTGCGGGCGACCGTGTCGAGCGGCTTGACCCGCCCTTCGTGGAGCGTTGGCAACTGGCCGGCCGCCGTCCAGGCGGCGGCCTCCCCGCCGGGTTGCCGGGCGGCCATGAAGGCCATGGCGGCAACGCAGGCGAGCGCGGCGAAGGGCGTCAGGGAGTCGCGGGCATCAAACTGCTTCGAAACCGGCGCGCTCGCGTTGATGACGCGCCGGCGGAGCCGGCGGCCTTGGCCCCGCGGCGTCGTGGCATGGTCGGCCGACTCCGCCTCTCGGGCGGCCTCCCGTTCCCGGCGGTCCGCGAACCGGAGAAACGTTCCGCCGAAGTGGACGAGCATTCCCCAGAAGGCGAGCACGCAGGCCACGTAGGGCACGAGCCAGCCTGCGTTTTCGACCACCTGCAGCCCCGTCTGTTCGCCGGTTCGCCCGTCGCCGAGGTCGATCTGCGAATACGTGCTTTGGTAAAAGGTTTCGCCGCGGTAGCGGACGGGGTTATTCATCCAGATGCGGCCCTGCTGCTCGACGCCCGTGGCCGGGTCGGTGAAGGTGACATACGACGAATAGTCGCGGGGCGTCTCGCTCGCCGAGTAGTTGATCCGCCGCACGTCGTCGAGCCGGACGGTGTAGGGCTTGTATTCGCGGCGGAATCGGAGTTGGAGCCTCCAGTCGCGTCCCTCGGCCGTGAGGGCGTCACACTGGTCCTGGTCCGCCCCGGCGAAGACCTGGCGCTGATCGTTGAGGAACTGGCTGACGAGGTGCGTGCCGAGTTCCCGGCCGCTCGCCTTGTCAAGCAGTTGGACGTAGCCCGAGGCGATGTTGCTTTGGGACGAGGCGCCCCCTTCGGCCGGCCGGCCCGTCGCCAGCCACCGCGTGCCCAGACCCGTGGTCGCGGGGTTGGGAGCCACCGGCCCGACGGCGACCACCGAGGAGTTGGGAAACCACTCCAGCACGCGGATCGTGAACGGCAGGCCGTCGACCGTGATCGGCTCGCCGCCCGCCCTGGCTTTCAGCAGCCGGCCCGAGATCGCCGTCACCTCGTCACGTTCTCCGCTCTCGTCGATGACGGCCAACTCGACCTCGTCGGTGCGGCAGGCCACGTTGGTCTCCCGCCCCTCGACGATCGTCATCCGCTCCTCGATCTGCCGGTCGCCGAACACGAACTGTCCGACCATCAATAGGCCCACCGCCAGGTGGATCAGCACATTGCCGCCGCGGGCCCCGAACACCATCACGAGCCCGGCCAGCAGCACCAGCGATGCCACGCTCGACTGGATCAACTGCCACATGATCCGCAGGCCGGGCTCGTTCATGCGCCACGACTCGCCGCCGACGAGTGTCGCCAGAGTCGCCGCCGCGATGGCCGCGGCCCCGAGCCCAGCCACCCAACGGGCCAGCCCCGCCCGGGCCGAGAAGGCGGCGGCCGCCAGGCCGGCCGCGAGCACGGCGCCGCCCGCCTGCACGAGCCGCCAGACGACGTCATAGTCGAACGGTGGGCGGCCCTGGAGCCCGTCGGCCCGGTGCCCGCCGAGGATCACGGCCAGCGTGACCAGCAGCCCGATCAGCGAGAGCACCCAGCCCCAGACCAGCCTTTGCCCCCGGGCGGCGACGTGGAACCGGGTGATCTTGGCGGCGACCAGGTTGATCAAGAGCACGAGTCCGATCGTCGCCCCTCCGGGAAACGGGAACCAGCCGGTCAGCGACGACTCGCCGAAGATCGTGACCGGGAAGAAGTCAGAAAACGGGATCTTCGCAACCCAGGAGTTGAAGTATTCGGCCTTCACTTCGGGCAAGTTCTTCTCGTCCTGGGCCAGCGTGCCCACGAACAGGAGGAACACCGCCGCCAGAAACATGGTGACCGTGATTTTGAGCGATCCGGCCGCCCGCAGGATCGGCCACGCCGTCGCCATGGTCGCGTCGCTTCCCAAGGCCGAGGCCGAGGCCACGGTACGGAAGGCGTCTCGGAGGGGGAGGCTGCCGGTTGCCATGCTCTGACTCCTTCCCGCAGGATCACTTCCAGCGGATGCTCGAGACGAAGCGGGCGAAGTTGTCCCGCTCGCGGCGGGCCACCTCTGCCGGCCCCTTGAACTTCACGAACAGTGACGACCTGTCATCGATGGGGATCGCCGCCCCCAGGATGGCCTGACCGTCGCCTGACTCGGGTTCGGCCCCGGACGAGAGCAGGACGATCGTGGCCGTGGTGCCATCGACCTCGATCTCCTCCGCGGTCGCCAGCGCGGCGGTCGTCCGCTCCGCCAGCGTCTCCGAGGCCGCGGCGGGATCCAACTGGCCGACCCAGCGGCTCACGTTGGCCTCCAGGGTGCCCGCTGCCGGGATGATCGTGACCTCGTGTCCGTCGCTCGGCTCGCCGATCGCGAGGGTGGCCAGCCGCATGCCCGAGCGGCCCCGGTCGGTCCAGCCCGGAGGCGGCTCATATCGCACCGCAACCGCTCCGGAGGTCGCCGGTGCGGCCGGCGCAACTGCGGCCGGCGGCTCCGGGGCCCGTTCCTTGGCTGCCTCATAGACCCGCACGTCACCGGGCCGCAGGGTGGCCGGGTCGTCGCAGCCCGCCAGTGCGATCAGCAAGCCGGCAACGCCGACTCGGCACGGCCGGGCGATCGGCCCCGCATCACGACCTCGGAGGAGTGGAAGAACGCAGCTGGTCATGCGGGCGACGGACCCCGGCGGCCTGGGGCAGCCGGAAGGAAGGCGGAGAACGCCTTGCAGTATAGCCCGACCCGCTCCGGGCGGCCGCCGCTCACCAGCCGAAGGTGTCGGCCAGGGCGCTGAGCAACGGACTCGAAATCGGGCTGCCCTGGGGGCCGCGGACGGTCGTCAGCACGTCGAACACAACGAGCCCGCAGGCGAACATCAGGAGCGTGCAGCAGATCAGGCCCACCACCTGCCAGACGGAGAAGGGTGGCGCCAGCGAAGGCATCTCGAAGTCACCGGCCCCGGTCGGAAT
Organism: Candidatus Kuenenia stuttgartensis; assembly: GCA_945876515.1. Taxonomy (GTDB): domain Bacteria; phylum Planctomycetota; class Planctomycetia; order Pirellulales; family UBA1268; genus QWPN01. The sequence goes on along the minus strand of CAMCPF010000097.1, from coordinate 1,724 downwards.
CGCGACCGACCCGCTCGCATCGCCGAACGAGACGGAGGCCGAGTCGTCCATGGCGGCGCCGAAGAAGCTGGAGTCGCCCGTATCCTCGGTCGGGATCACGACCGACGCGCTTTCCTCGTCGGCCACATCGGCCCCGAGTTCGAAGGCCTCTCCGGCCAGGGATCCGCCCAGTGACTCGACCGCCGATCCGGGCGCCGCACCAACCTGCACGTCGTTGTCGAGGTCGATGCCCGAGATGTCGAGCCCGCCCCCTTCGAGCGACAGCCCGCTGTCGATGGCGCCGGCCAGCGAGCCGCCTGCGCCGCTCACGGCTGACAGCCCGGGAACGGATCCCCCCGCCAGGGAGCCGCCGCCGATATTGGAAAGGTCGATTGCCAGCGTGCCCGAGTCGGCCGCTGCCGGCGCTGCGTTGCCGCCGAGCGACGGTGACGAAGCGCCCACGATCGAGTCAAGCGCCAGATCATCGACATCGAAGGTGCCGGAGCCGAGCACCGGGGCGTCACCGCCACGCACCACGGTCTGCGACCCCGCCACGGCCGCATTGCCGTCGCCATCGAAGATGGACTCGTCGTCGAGGGGCTCGCCGAGGGTGAGTTCGCCTCCTGATCCGCCCGAACCCGCACCGAGGAGCGAGCCTCCCAGTCCCGGGGACGAGAGTTCGAGGTCGAGCGCGAGTTCATCGTCTGCGGCGGCACCGACGCCGAGATTGGCGGCCACTCGCTCGATCTCATCGACCTTGAACTTGATCGTGGCTCCGTCCCGCATCGGGAAGAGCTCCTTGCGATCGACGAGACGGTTGACCTCGTCGATGCTGACGCCGAGCCGGCGGGCGGCTTCTTCGAGCGAGAGGAACTTGCCTGCCATGATGTCGTGCGCCTCTGAGCGCCAGGGGAGCCGCGGGGCGGCCCGGGGGCACACCGTCACCGGGACTCATCGACCCGCCACCTGTCTCGAGTATATCCTCCTCACTCGCAGCCGGCACCGCCGGCAGGGCCGTCACAGGCCGCCCCGGACTTCCGCGGCCCGGCAGCGTGTCAGGGTGACGGGGCAGCGGGCAACTGGAGCATCCGCTGGATGGCTCCGGGCCGGGGCTCCTGGGCGTTGAAGTCTCCGACGGACAGGTCCCAGGAGATGTCTCGCGTGCTCCTGAGCGTGAGTGTCCCCGCGGCTGCATCGACGTGATAGATGGCGGCATGACGCCCGACTTCATCGATTACGACGAGCAGGCGGCGGGTCTCGTCGAGCCGGGTCTCCGAGATCCAGAGCGGCCCCCCGCCCCCCGGGGCAGACGCCCGCTGCGCGGCGAGTTCCCCGCCCCGCCAGACGCCGATGCCGCCCAGCACCACCAGCGCGGTCAGCCACCTGCCGTGAGCAAAGGTGCCGGGGCTGCCAAGGATCGGTCGTGCGGGCATGGCGGGTGGTTTCCCCAGGGGGATGCCGCCCGGACTATCGAGCGGGCAGCGGGGACGGTAGCCGGCTGCGGCCGGCCGACGCAAGCCGCGTCCGCCGGGCTGCCTGGCTTGCCTGGCCTGCCTGGCCGGGGCTTCCCTTCGCCGCCGCTTCTCCGTTTCGCCGTGCCGAATGTTTCTGTTCAATCGGTCGGGCAAAACGTACCGATGGAGACGATGGAAAGGTCTGTCGTCGAGTGAACGGCGGACCGCGTCCTGGCCCCCGGAGGCAACCGCTGGTGTCGAAGCTCAACAGCCTGTCCGCGGCGCTCCTGC
>CAMCPF010000096.1 GCA_945876515.1 Candidatus Kuenenia stuttgartensis | reverse complement strand
CGGCGGCGGCCGCCGCCGGGGGCGTGCCGGGCACGAGCGCCGGCGCCAGCAGGAATCGCTCGATGCCCTCGGCCTCGCTCGCGGCGAGCGCCTCGATCACGCCGCCCCAGTCATTGGGGTCACCGGTGCCCAGCCAGTCGAGGAGCGGCTGCCGCGCACCGGGCCCGAGCCGGGCCACCAGCCCACGGGCCAGGCTCCGCTGCCGCGGCTCGACGGTCGCCGCCGGATCGAGAAGCGGCACGAGTGCCGGGAGGGCATCGATCCCCGCCCGGGTCAGGCTGTCGGCCGCCACCTGCCGCGTGGCCGCCGCCGGGCTCGCCAGGTCGCTGGCGGCCTTCGCCAGCAGGCCCGGGTCGCGCCGCCGCATCCGCCCAGCGTCGAGGATCGCCCGCACGAGTCTGCCCGCGGCCGGCTGCCGCGTGCGCACCGCGCGGTCGAGCCGGACGAGCGCCCCCTCGTCGGTGGCGTCGGCCAGATCGGCGAGCATGTCCGGGGCGGCCGCGCCGGCTTTGTCCGCAAGCGTCGCCAGCTTGGCGAGATACGTTTCGGCAGCGGCAGTGGCATCGACGCCGCTGGCCTTGAGGGCGGCGTCGAGCAGCGACGTGGGAGTCTCCCCACCAGGCAGCGCGAGCGAGGCGTCGAGCGAATCGACGACGGCCCGCTGGATCGGGTCGAGCGGCTCGGCCACGTTCTGCCCCACCGCGGTGGGTGCGCTGAACGTCGCAGTGACCACAAGCCATGCCAGGAGCACGGGCCATGCCCGTGCCCCACCCGCCGCGCGTGGTGCGTCGCCCCCGGTCATCCCTGATCTCGCGTCGCCGTCGGTCAGCCCGCGGCGACGCCCAGCCGCCGCCGCCACCGATCAATCTGGTCGGCCACGGCGGCCGGGGCGGTGGAGCCGAAGCTCTGCATCCGCTCAACTGCCCGGGATGCTCCCAATGCCCCACGCAGGGCGGCGTTCCAACCGGCATATTCCCGCGAGATTTCCTCGTCGGAAAGCTCCGCCAGCGACACCCCACGGGTCATCGCCCGGCGAACGAGGTGGCCGACGATCTCGTGGGCCGTCCGCTGCGGCACCCCCTGGGCGATCAAGGCTTCCATCAGGCTGGTCGCGTCGAGGTGGCCGTGGTGAATCGAAGAGGCCATCCGTTCCCGGTCGAACCTCGCGCCGGCCACCAGGGGCGCGGCGACGCCCAGCACGGCCTCCAGCGTGTCGATCGAATCGAAGATCGCCTCCTTGTCCTCCTGGAGGTCACGGTTGTAGGCGGTGGGCAGCCCCTTCAAGAGCACGAGCAGGCCCTGAAGGTTGCCCACCAGTCGGGCCGACTTGCCCCGTACGAGTTCCAGCACGTCGGGGTTGATCTTCTGCGGCATGATCGAGCTGCCGGTGCAGAATCCCTCCGGGAGCAGGATGAACCCGAACTCCTGCGTGCTGTAGATCACCCATTCCTCGGCCCACTGCGAGAGATGCACGCCCGCGAGCGCCACCACGAAGGCCAGTTCGCAGACGAAGTCGCGGTCGCTGGCGGCGTCGAGGCTGTTGGCCGCCACGGCCTCGAAGCCGAGCGCCGCCTGCACGTGCTCGCGGTCGATCGGCAGGCTCGTGCCCGCCACGGCCCCCGACCCCAGCGGCAGGACGTTGGTCCGCCGGCGGCAGTCGGCCAGCCGGTCGCGGTCGCGGCCGAGCTTCTCACACCACGCAAGCAGCTGGTGCGCGGCGAGCACGGGCTGGGCCCGACGGAGGTGGGTGTAGGCGGGGATCACGAGATCCCGCTCCCGCTCGGCCATCCCCAGGAACGCCTGTTGGAGTTCGGCCAGGCCCGCGTCGAGCCGGTCGATCGCCCGCCGGCAGTAGAGCCGTAGGTCGGTCGCCACCTGGTCGTTGCGGCTCCGGGCGGTGTGCAGCTTGCGGCCCGTGTCGCCGAGCCGGGCCGTGAGCGCCGACTCGATGTGGAGATGGATGTCTTCCTTGGCGACGGTGAACTCGAACCGCCCGGCCCGGATCTCACCCCGGATCTCCTCGAGCGCCTGGGCGACCGCGTCGGCCTCATGGATCGAGATCAGCCCCACCGAGGCCAGCATCCGCGCGTGGGCGATCGAGCCATCGATGTCGTCGTCGGCAAGCCGCTTGTCGAAGGAGACGCTCTCCGAGAAGGCCTCGACGCGGGCATCGGTAGGCTCACGAAACACGCCCCCCCAGGCTTTCTGCGGACCGCTTGATTGCGACATGAGACGGGTTGGACTCCGGCGGGATGGAGCCCGAGCGTAACGTGGGCCGGTCCGTTCTTCAAAAGCACGCGCACCGGCGCGGGGCTCTGTGCGCGGGGCTCGGGGTTGCCCGTGCCATCTCGCCGGACGCTCGCTCCAGGCATCCTGCCTTTCGCTCACTCGGAAGAAACCTCGCTTCGCAATCCTGCTGCGCTCGGTTTCCTACGCCGCTCGATTGGCACGGGCAACCCCTCGCAGTTCACTGAGGCACCGGGCGGACAGGAGTTGGCGATACACTTTGCGGTTTGTCTTCGTATTCGCTCGCTTCACGCGCTCCTCATGCTCACGCCCGATGAACTCCTGGGGCCGAATGGCCGGCTGGCGGCGCGGCTGGCGGGCTGGGAGTCGCGGCCGCAGCAGCTGGAGATGGCCCGGCTCGTGGCCGACGCGATCCGCACGCGGCGGCATGCGATCGTCGAGGCGGGCACCGGTACGGGCAAGAGCCTGGCCTACCTCGTGCCGGCGGTGCTCGCGGCCACGGCCGACCAGGCCGAGCCGGTGCGGGCGGGCGGATCGACGGGTGGAGCGGGATCGGGACAGGCCGCCGACGACTGGGATGACGAGCCGCAGTCGCAGGCAGCAGCGGGCCACCCCCCGCGCCCCGGTCGCGTGGTGATCTCGACCCACACGATCGCGCTCCAGGAGCAGCTGATCGACAAGGACATCCCGCTCGTGGCCGCCGTGATGCCGCGGGAGTTTTCGGCCGTGCTCGTGAAGGGCCGGGGCAACTACCTGAGCCTGCGGCGGCTGCGGTTGGCGCTCGAGCGGGCCGGGAGCCTGTTCACCGACGATGCCGAGCGTGCGGAACTCATAGAGATCGCCTCCTGGGCCAAGCACACCGCCGATGGCACGCTCTCCGACCTCCCCACGCTCCCTGCCGACGGCGTCTGGGACGAGGTCAAAAGCGACTCGGGCAACTGCATGGGGCGGGCCTGCCCCACCCACGGCCAGTGCTTCTATTACGCCGCCCGGCGGCGGATGCAGCACGCCCAGGTGCTCGTCGTCAACCATGCGCTCTATTTCGCCGACCTCGCCATGCGCCGAGCCGGCGCGAGCCTGCTGCCGCCACACGACATCGTGGTCTTCGACGAGGCCCACACACTCGAAGCGGTGGCCGGCGACCACCTCGGCGTGGGCGTGTCGAGCGGCGGCGTCGAGCGGGTGCTCTCCCGGCTGGCCAGCGAACGCACGGGTCGCGGCCTGCTCTCGCACTACAAGCTCGACGACCTCGAGCCACTCGTGCGGCACTGCCGCCGCGCGGCTGAGGCGTTCTTCGCCCAGGTCCGCGCCGCCTGCCGCGGCCGAAGCGAGCCGCCCTGGCGGGTAGCCTCGCCGGGGCTCGTCGCCGACACGCTCGGCGAACCGCTCGCCGACCTCGCCCGCCGGCTCCGCGCCGCCGCCGCCGACATCAAGAGCCCGGCCGAGCGGCACGACCTCGCCTCGCTCGCCGACCGGCTCGACGGCCACGCCGCCGCGATCGACACCTGGCTCGGCCAGAAGGCGGCCGGCTACGTGTGGTGGGTGGAGAGCCAACGGGGGCGGCGGGGCCGCGAGCGGACAACCCTCTCGAGCGCCCCGGTGGACGTGGGCCGGGTCCTGCGGGAGGAGCTCTTTGGTCGGATCGGCACGGTCGTGCTCGCGAGCGCCACGCTGGCCGTGCAGTCGGCCCGACAACCGGTGACCGACGACAGCGACGACGAACCGGCCGCCGTGTCCGGTGGCAGCGATGCGGGCGGCTTCGCCTTCGTTCGCGACCGGCTGGGTGTTCCCGCCACCGCCCTCGCGGCCCGGCTCGGCAGCCCCTTCGACTACGCCCGCCAGGCCCGGCTCGTGCTCGTGGACCGGCTCCCCGACCCTGCCGACCGCGCTGCCTTCGACGCGGCGGTGGTGGCGATGATCCGTCGGCACGTCGCCCGGAGCGAGGGCCGGGCGATGGTGCTCTTCACCAGCCACCAGGCGCTGAAAGCCGCCTCGGAGCAGCTGGCCGGCTGGTGCGTGCGGCGAAACTACCGGCTCGTGAGCCAGGCCGACGGCCTGCCCCGGTCGCGGATGCTGGAGGCGTTTCGCGAGGGGCCGGCCAGCGTGCTCTTGGGCACCGACGGCTTCTGGCAGGGGATCGACCTGCCGGGCGACCAACTCGTGACGGTGATCATCACGCGGCTGCCATTCGCGGTGCCCGACCGGCCGCTCGTGGCCGCGCGGATCGAAGCCATCACCCAGGCGGGCGGCAACGCCTTTCTGGAGTACCAACTGCCCGAGGCGGTGCTCAAACTCAAGCAGGGCTTCGGCCGGCTGATCCGCACGGCCGAGGACCGTGGCACGGTCGTGATCCTCGACCCTCGGATGCTCACCAAGCCCTACGGCCGCGTGTTTCTCGAGAGCCTCCCGCCGGCGACGGTCGAGGTCGAGCCGCTCGCAGAGGCATGACGAGCCGCTAGGGCAGCGCCGCGACCACCTTCCCGTCCCGCGGCATCAGCAGCAGATCCCATGCCCCGTCGCTCTTCCCCATCCGGGGATCGTGGCCCGTCTGCACGCCGTCGATGTCGGGGTCGGTGACCTCACGGCGGGAGATGCCCGGCTCGATCATCCGCACCGACCCGTCGGCCATCGCCACCTGGAGGCCCGCCCCATGCAGGCCCTGCACGCGCCAGTTGTTGCAGCCGGCCTGCGGCGGCGAATTCTGGAACATGTAGGTGTTGATTACGCCGTTCCAGTCGATGCCAAAGTTGTGCGAGTGCTGCCAGCGGTGGTCGCTCCACCAGGCGAACCGATACGAGCCATCGCACTGCCGCATCCCCTCGGCCACGAGGATCACGTTGGAGAGGCCGTCGCGGACCGCCGCGACCGGCAGCGGCGACTGCCAGGCGTTGCTCACGAGGCTGAAGCTGCCGGCCGCGTTCCGACGCAGCGGCACGAAGGCGTGCAGGTTCGCCTGGTAGTTCGAAAGGCTCCAGGGCTTTCGATTCCGCCAGACCACCATCCGCTCCGCGGGAATCTCGCTGGGATCGGCGGCGCACCCGAGCACCGGCAGCGTCGCCGCCTCCCAGGCCTCGACCTTCTGCACGGTGGTCCGAATCGTCTCATAGACCGGGGGCGTGCCGACCGGCGGCACCCACGTGCGCGGCGGACCCACCCAGACCCGCTCCGTCCGCCGCCAGGTGTGGCCGACGTGGTCGGTCTCCTCGATCACGCGGGTCTCCCAGCGGCCGCCGTTGTCTTCCCAGTAGCCCGGCTTGTAGTCGGGGCTGGCGGGCGTGACGAGCACGCTCGTCGAGGTGTCGGTGATGGTGGTCGCCGGACCGGCGGCCATCCGGGCATGGGTCGCGGTCTGGTCGAGAAATGGCAGCAGGTGGACGATCCAACTGCCGTGCAGCCGCCGCGGCCCCGTGGTCGGGAAGTAACCCCAGTAGGTGGGCAGCGTCTCATTGGCCGCGTGGAAGTGCTGCGCGGCCAGCGCGAGCTGCTTGAGATTGTTGCCACACTGCGTGCGCCGCGCGGCCGCGCGGACGGATGCCAGCGCCGGCATCAGGAGCGCGACGAGCAGCACCAGCACGCCGATCGAGACCAGGAGTTCCACGAGCGTGATGCCGCGGATGGAACTATCGTTGCCACCGGTCAGATGCCGACGGGCCGGAACGCGATCCTCGTTGCAGGGCATCAACTTGCCTCCACCCCTCCGACGCGGGCTGCGGGGACCGGCCACGATCCCCTCGCCCGGCGGGAAAGGTAGCGGGCTGGGCTGACCGCGTCAACGCACCACACACCAGGCTTACACACGACCCTGGGGCCGGCCCCGCGAGGCCGGCGACTCACCCGCCAAGCTCGAGCTCGGCCCAGGTCGTGGGGTCGCTCTCCCAGGGATACTCCGGCGGTGCGTAACAGGGCACGCTCCCGAGCCGGCGATCGACGAGCGCCGCAAAGAACCCGAGCCGGGGGATTTCCGCCGGCTCCCAGCCGGGCAGCGCCGCCGCCGCGAGGAAGGCGTCCACCTGCCAGCCATCGGGCGTGAGCGTCGCCTCCACCTTCGTCGCGGCCACGGGGAGCTCCGCAGGCAGCTCACTCGTGCGCGGGATCACCGCCGGCACGACCACTGGCTTGTCGGCCCGCAGGCCACCGCCGGTGGGCAGGATCGCCAGCCGCCGGCAGAACCGCCCCGCCCGATGGCTCTCGCCCGTTGGCCGCGTCGCGATCCAGAGATGGAGGCCGTCGCTGTCCTCCGGCTTCGTTGGGTGGCACCACCGGTCCTTCCCCACGCCGCGAACGCTGCCCCGGAACGCGATCCCGTCGTCGTTCCAAGCCGCAAACAGCTCCAGCACGTCGGGCACGCCCGCCACGCTCGCCAGCGACGGCAATCGACAGGCCTCGTCGATGCCCCACTCGGCCGGCGGCCAGAGCTTGTCGCGACGACGACAGGGCAGCCGCAGCTTGAACAGCGCGGCCGGATTCACGAGCGGGCTCATCGTCGGGCCTCCTGTGGAGCCGCCACGGCCTGGGCCGCGACCCCTTCCCGCAGCGTCACGAGCGTCGTGCGGACCTGCTCCCTGGTGCCCACGGCCGTATAGACGAGGTAGGGATGCGCTCCGGTGGCCAGCCCGGCCTTGTCCTGCTCGCGAACCACGCAGTTCCACTTCACCACCTTCTGAGCGGGGAAGGCGAACCGGCCGTACGTGGGCGGCCGTCCGGTCGTGCGCGACGTGGCCGGGCTCCAGCAGCCCATGGCATGCCCGCCGTCGGCGGTGGCGAGGATCACCGGATGCGGCTGCTCGCCCGGCCCCGGCCCGATCTCCTCCAGCGAGCCATCGGGCAGCAGCCTGAGAAAGGTGTCGAACTCGGGGGGCATGTAGCCGGTCAGGATCTCGAACGTCGCCCGCTCGTGCCGCTCGTCGGCCGGCAGCGTGAAGGTGATCGCATGGCGAATCGCATGGTCGAGCCCCTCGGCACCGATCCGCACGTGCTTCTCGAGCAAATGATTCGAGAGCGCCGTGGTGTTCAGGGCCGTGTGGCCGCCGCTGGTCTGGCCCGGCCGGAGCCAGAAGGCCATCTGCGTGACGGTGAGCACCTCACGGCCGCCGGTGGATAGATACAGCAGCCGGCTCGTGCTCGTCGGCCCGGCCATGTCCCGTTCGCAGCCCGCCTCGGTGGGGTTGAAGCATTCGTTGAAGAGCTGGCCTCCCACGTCGAGGTTCGAGGCGCTCTGCAACTGGCGTCCGTGGTCGAGCGAATCGATGAACTCCCGTCCGCCCCAGGTGAGCGAATGGATCGCACCGGCCAGCCGCGACGTGGTGGTGATCACGATCTCGGAGCCGCTGGCCGGCCGCCGGATGACGGCGTCGCCCGAGACCGGTGCCGCGAGCGGCGGGGACGCTGCCCCGGCCAGCAGCGCCACGGCGACCGAAAACCAGACGATACGGGTGCGGGGCAAGATGGAGCCCACTCTTGACGGGACCTTGAAACCAGCAACCCCCGCAAGCGTAGCACGGCGACTGCCGCCGATGGAGCCGTGCGGCCGTTGCCGCAGCATCGCACCTGCCGCGGGACTCCTTCGATCCTGGCACCTGCCGAAACACGGTGGCCGCTGGCCCGTTCAACCGTGGACGGACGTCGCGAGCCGCAAGAACTACCTGACTCGATCGGGAGAGGCCGATGCCATCGACCGCGCACTCGCTCGGAGCGGCCTTGCAGGCCTGCCTGCTGCTCGTCGGCGCCGCCTCCGCCTACGATCCGCTCGAGCTCCCCTCCGGCCAACCGCCCCAGCCGCTCGACATCGACGTGGTCGACCAGGCTCGCGGACGGACGGTGCCGATCCGCGTCTTGATCGCCCCCCGCGAACCCGCCACCGCCGCCGACCGTCGCCCGGTCGTGCTCTTCAGTCACGGCCTCGGCGGCTCGCGGCGGGGGTGCAGCTATCTCGCCGAACACTGGGCGCAGCGGGGCTACGCTGCCGTGTTCCTGCAGCATCCGGGAAGCGACGAGTCGGTCTGGCAAGACCTCCCAGCAGGACGCCGGATGTCGGCGATGCGGGACGCCGCTTCGGCGGCGAACCTCCGCCTCCGAGTCGCCGATGTCGCGGCCGTGCTCGATGCCCTCGCGACCTGGTCGACGCAGCCCGACCATCCCTTCGGCGGTCGGCTCGATCTCGAACGAACGGGGCTGGCCGGCCACTCGTTCGGGGCCCAGACGGCCCAGGCGGTCGGTGGGCAGTCGTTGCCGTTCATCGGTCGACGATGGACCGACCCCAGGATCAAGGCCGCCGCGATCATGAGCCCGGGCATGCCGCGAGGGCGGCTCGACGCGGGCGAGGCCTTCGCCGGGGTCGAGATCCCCTGGCTCCTGCTGACCGGCACCCGCGACGAGGCCGCGATCGGACCACAGACCGTCGAGTCGCGGCTGGCCGTCTTTCCGGCGCTGCCGTCAGGTCAGGCCTACGAACTCCTGCTCGACGGCGCCGAACACTCGGCCTTCACCGACCGCGGGCTGCCGGGGGACAGCGGGCCGCGGGATCCACATCACCACCGGGCGATCCTCGCGGTCACGACCGCGTTTTGGGACGCGTTCCTGCGCGGCGAGGCGGCGGCCCGCGAGTGGCTCGACGGAGACGGCCCGCGGCGGGTGCTTGCGGAGCGAGACCGCTGGCAGCGGACGTCAGCGGCTGACGAATTCGCAGCCACGGGCCAACCCCGCGGGCCGC
>CAMCPF010000095.1 GCA_945876515.1 Candidatus Kuenenia stuttgartensis | reverse complement strand
AGTCGAAGATGTGGAGATTCGGCAGCCGGGCGGGGCCCGCCCCGTCGGCGGCCCGGATGATCACCGGCGCCGTGAACGTGCCGTGGCGGCTCTCCCAGAAGTGGGGCACGGCCGACTCGGGGTAGGTGCCGGCCACGAGATTGATCCGGACACCTTGGGAAAGCGTGGTTCCCATCGGCACCCGCCGCCAAGCCTCGGAGAGGGTCCGCATGGCCAGTTCCCGCGAGGCCCCGCTCCGGGCGTCATTCCCGGCCGCAGGGTCGACCCAGATGTCGACGACGTCGGGAGTGCCCGTGTCGTAGGCGGGCAAGAGCCCCGTGCCGCTCATCACGAGCCGCCGCTCGCAGGACTCGACCGCCAGCGGCCACTGCCGCCGGGTCTGCCGCCGCCCGATCCTGCAGGCCTCCATGGCGAACCTCCTTCCTCTCTCCCGCTGCGCGGAAGAGCCGTCCGCCTCGCCCTTGGGTGATGCTATGCGCGCGGGTGTCGCAAAAGCCAGCGACCTCGCCCGGCCGCCGGCGCTCAATACATCAGGATCACGGCCAGGGCGGCCAGGCCCACGCACACGAGGCCGATGCCCATCCACCGGGCCACGGCCGGGCGGTCGGCGTAGCGGTAGTCGGCATTCTTGATCGCGGCCAGCACGTGGCGGTGCTCCCACATCCCCACGAGCGTGGCCGTGATGCCCAGCACGATCAGGGCCGAGCCGAACACGCGGGTCTTGAGCGGCGAGAAGTTGGCCAACCGGCCGTCCATCACAAACGCCACCTGGCCAACCCGCTCGATCGCGAAGCCGAGGCTGATCATCGCCAGGCTCGTGCGGATCCAGGCCAGCAGCGTCCGGTCGGCCGCCTCGCGGTTCCGCTCCCGGGCCAGTTCGTTGACGACCGAGGTCTGGTTGTTCGACGAATCCGCGTTCATCCCGACAGTCTACTTCACCTCGACTGCCACGCTCTTCGAGTGAGCCGAGAACTCGGGAGCATAGCGGCTCTGGATCGTGGCGAAGCCGCTCGAGGCGGTGCCCCGGTGGGCGGCCCGGAGCGAATACTCGAACACGTGCGTGCCCCGCGGCAGCCGCTCGAAGAAGAGCTGCGTCGAGGCGTCACGGATCGCCAGGTACCAGCCCGCCCCGTCGGCCCACCGCCAGCCGGAGAGCACGTCCACCGGCTCGGTCAGGCTCGGCCGATGGTCGGCCAGCTCCAGAAACTCGTAGTCGCGGTCGCTCGTCACTACCAGCCGCACGACCAACTCGTCGCCCACCTCCACCGCCACGCCGTCGCCGGCCGGCACGAGCTCCGGCCCCGCCTTGGTGAACTTCTTCACGAACAGCTTCTTCTCCACGGCCAGCTCCTCGCGGCCGGCGGCGGGCACGTTGGCGATGTCATCGAGGTACTGCCAGTGGACGCCACCGAAAGCCAGGCCCTTGTCGGGCTTCGTGAGCGTCACAGCGGCAAGCGCGGGCGTGATCTCTCGGCGGACGAACCGGGTCTCGAAGAAGCCGGTGCCGGCCTCGACCTTTTCAGGCGTGATCTTTTCCCCGCCCACCGTCACGGTCAGGAGTTCCTGCGAACCGAGCAGGTCGCCACCGCGGCCCAGGAGTGCCCCCACGGCGTCGGCCGTGGCGCGGCTGCCGGGCCACTTACTCGTCCGCTTCTGCGAGAGGAGCCAGACTTTGAGGGCCTCGACCGAGTCCTGGTCGCCGGCCACCTCGTCGAAGGCCTCGATCATGATCGCCTGCGTGGCGATCGGGGCGTGGGCCCAGCTCCACCAGCCGGGATGCTCGTCTCGCCACCACATGCCCTGCCAGGAGTCCTTCTCTTCGCCGGGCTTCACGTCGGCGTCCACCGCCCGCTGCTTGAGGCTGTCGATGATCGAGAGCGCCGTAGGCTTGTCGCCGGAGCGGGCAAGCGCGATCGCGAGCTGCCCCTGCGAGAGCCGCGGGTCGAGCTTCATCCACGACTTTCTGGCTACGTCGAAGCCCCAACGGATCGCCTCGGCCGCCTCGCCCTCGGGCGGGGCGTCCTTGGTGAAGAAGCTCCGCGCGTAGAGGGCGAAGACGCCAATCGGCGTGAGCACGATCTGGTCGGGCTTGTCCTTCCAGGTCCGCTCGGCCCAGGCCCGCTCCTCGACGAGCCGGCCGTCGAGCCAGGGGATCGCCTTGAGCGCCGGCTGGACGTCGATGTCCACGCCCGCGGCCCGCAGCCGGCCGAAGCCGGCGATGATCCCGAGCGACACCGAGTCGCAGGTCCGCCCGCCGGGGAACCAGGGCCAGCCACCGTCGCCGTTCCGCAGGCTCTCGAGCCGCTCAAGGGCGGCCCGGGCCTCGTTCGTCGCCCGGTTGGCGTCGAACAAGAGCGCGATCCGGGCCCGGCCCTCCGTCTCGTCCACCGCGTCGCGGACCCAGGGCGTCTCGGCAAGCAGGGTCTTCACGAGGTCGCTGTTCTTCTCCAGCGGGCTCGTGAGGGCGTCGGTGCCCTTCCACTGCTCGAAGATTCGCGCGATCCGCGGGTCGGTCGTGGCCAGGTGCCGGGCCAGCGTGTTGGCGTAGAGACGGGTGAAGAGCGTTTCGGTGCTCTCGTCCGAGTCTTCCATGATCACGGGCAACGCAAGCACGCCGTACCAGGCCGGGTTCGACGCAGCCTGGACGACGAGCGACTGGCTCTGGATCTCGGTGCCGGCACTCTGCGCCAGCCGCTCGAGCGATACCTGCCGCGTGCCGGGGCCGCGGATCGTGATCGGGATGGTTTCCGTGACGGGCACACGCCGCGGCAGCACGACGAGAAACGCCTCTTCGCCGTCGGCCGCCTTCGTTCCCGACGCGTCGGCCGTGCCGGTGGCGAGATACTTCAAGACGTCGGTGCCGTCGGCCACCTTGACGGTGAACACGACCGGCTTCGACTCGCCCGAGGCCAGATCGAACGACTGCTCCCTGGGCCCGTCGATCAGGCCGCTCTGATCCGCATCCGTGCGGGCGTCTGCGAGCGCAAACCGTACCGTGCCGGCTAGCCGGCCGGTCGAGGTGTTGCTCACCTTGACCGGGATCTTTACGAGATCACCTTCGCGAAGAAACCGCGGCACGAGCGGTTCGACCATCAGGGATTTCGTCGACACGCAGGTATCGACGAGCACGCCGCTCCGCAGGGCCGCGTCGTGGGCGAGCCCCTTGAACTGCCAGGTGGTAAGCGTGTCGGGCAGCGTGAACTCGATCGTCACGATGCCATCCTTGCCGCTCGAGAGCGTGGGGAGGAAGAAGGCCGTCTCGACGAGGTTTTTCCGCGGCGGTGGAGCGGCGGCCTGGGCCACTGGCGGGCCGCCGGCCTTTCCCGCGCCCTCCTTGTCGGCCCCTTGCAGCAGTTGCTTCTCCGCCCGGGCGTCGGCCCGATTCGCGGCCTTCCTGACACTGGCCAGCCCTTCGAGCGGAGCGCCGGTGGGAACCACCGCGTCGGACATCATCGCGGCCTCGGGGGCGGGCATGGCCCCAGCGGCATAGACGCCTCTGCGACCGCCGCCGATGCCGAAGCTCGCGAAGGCCCAGCCTCCCTGCGGCGTGCCAAACGGATCCCGCAGCACGCGGAAGCTCATCTCGGGCACGTCCCGATACCGCTGGGCGAAGTTGCCACGAATCTGGTGGAAGCCCTCGGGGCCGTTGGTGAACGCCAGGTTCAGCCAGCCGCCTTCCCGCCGGAACAGCCCCATCAGCCCGCTCGCCGGCCACGCATGGGCGGCCAGCGCGTCGAGCGACTGGTCATACATGAGCGCGAGCATCTCGGCCGCCTGCGGCTCGGCCGGCCCCGCCACGGGATCGGCCACGCTCGCGATCTTGGCCCGCCAGACTTCCTTCGCCCCCGGCTCCGTCCGCCGTGTGAACCGCTCCCACTCGACTGCGAGCTTCTTGTCGGTCCAGGGCACATCAACCGTCTGGCTCTGCACGTGCAGCCGGCCATCGCGGACGAGCCAGGCCCGCACGGTGAACCCGCCGCGATTGGCCGCGCCGGCTTTGAACTCCACCGGCCACTGCGTCCGGCCCGCCTCCGTCCAGAACCGCTCCAAAACCCGACCGCTCTGGGAGATCTCGACGAGCGCCCGCCCCGCGTCGTAGCCCGTGCCCACGAGCGCCTGAAACTCGCTTCCCGGCTCGACCGAGCTTTTCTCGACCTTCATCACGAACGGCCGCTTCACGCCGTAGGTCTTGGCCGTGGGATCGACCACTTCGACGAGCGTTGTCGCCTTCACCACAGGCACGTCGCCAGCGGCCGGAATCTCGAACGTGGCCCGGTAGATGCCGGCCGGCAGGTTGGCGGTGGCGATCCTTTTGCCCGTCGCCTGCTCGGTGGCCACCGGCTCCTCGAAGACCGCCTCGCCCGCGGCCCAGGTCTCGGGGTCGGCGGGATCGGGCGCGATCGGCTTGGGCGGCAGGCGCCCGCCGCCGCGGCGCATCCAGGGCATCGGCCGGCTCCCCTGGAGATCGCCGCGATCCACCTCGGCCGGCTGCACGAGCCGGTGCACCGTGAGCGTGCCCTTCGCTGCCCGCGGCTCGCCGTCGAGCGTGGTCGTGGCCACGGTGACCGCCACGGCCGCCGGCTCGCCCCCCCTCACCGCCTGCCACTCGGCCGCCGAGACCGCCGCCTCAACGTCGGTGTAGCCCGCGTTCACGCTCCGCTCGTCGCTCCGCGTCTCGCCGCCGGGATCGGTGACGTCGGCCACCACCCGATACGTGAACACGGGCAGCGACTCCTTGGGCACCGAGCGATCGGGCCGGGCCGGGAAGGCGATCGTGAACGAGCCGGTCGCGTCGGTCTTGGCCGTGCCGCGGGCAATCCGCTGGGCGCCGCCGTCGAAGGGTAGCCAGGGGAAGAACCAGCGGCACCAGATCGGAAACCGCACCGACCGCTCGACCCGCCAGCGGACGGTGGCGTCGGCCACGGCGAGTCCGGTGTAGGTCTCGGCCTTGCCCGTGAGCGAGGCCTCGCCGCCGAGCGGCACGCTCGCCTTCGGCGCGGCGAGCTTCACCTGGAACTTGGGCCGCTTGTACTCCTCGACGCGGACACCGGTCCCCATTTGCGTGCCTGCAGCCTGCGCCTGGATCGACCACTGCCCCGGCAGGCAGCCGGCGGGAATGGGGAAGTTGCCGTGGAAGGAGCCATTGGCAGTCGTGGTGTGGTTCGCCTTCGCCACCTCGCGGCCGTTGGCGTCGCGGAGCATGACCTCGACGGGCACGTCGGCGATCGCAGCGTACTTCCCCGCGGCCTGGTCGCCGCCGGCCACGATTCCCTTGTAGAACACGATCTGCCCCGGCCGGTGGATGCCGCGATCCGTGATCAGCACGACCGTCTTCACGTCGTCGTTCATCACGTTCGGCCAGACGTTGGTCGAGCCGGTCGCCACCGTCTGCTCGGCGCCGGCCAGCTTCGCCTTGGCCACGACCACGAGTTCGCGGCCCTGCTCCGCCTCGAGTTCGAACCGGCCCTCGGCGTCGGTCTTCGCCACAGCCGCCTCGTCGAAGCCCTGACGGTTGCCCTGCTGCTGACGCATGAAGACCTGCACGTCGGCGGCCTGCACCGGCTCGCCGGTGGCGAGATCGACGACGTATCCAGCGAGCGTGCCCGGCCCCTGCGGCCGCCGCATCCGCCGCGGCGGCACGCCCGGCCGACCGGGCACCGCCGCCTGCGCACCGGCCAGGTCGCGGGCATAGACCGGTCGCTGCTGCTCGGTCACGATCGCCAGCCGCGTCACCCAAACCATCGTGAGCGCGACCACATTGTCCTGCTCGCCGAAGTCGCCCTTGTGGCTGGCGATCACCCAGTAGGCGCCGGGCTCGAGCTTCGCCGCGTCGAGGGCGGCCCCGACCGGAATGTCTTCGGCCCGCTGCTGATAATCGTCGGTGGCCGGCAGGTCGGCCGCATGCTCGCGGACGGCCGGCAGCGCGAGGATCGCCGCCCGGTCCTGGTCATCGAGCCAGCCCGAGTGGGGCTTGCCCGCCTTCAGGCGGCCGAGCCAGTCAGCTTTGGCAACCCGAAGATGCACCTTGGCGAGGTTCTTGTAGGTAACCCTGATCGCCGGAAACGGCGCCGCCCAGGCCCGCTCCGTCGAGACGGAGAGTTCCTTGGCCTCGATCTGCGAGACGAGATTCGCACACTGGGCTCCGCCATGGCTCTTGGGATGGGCCGCCGCGGCCCGGGCGGCGATCTCCCGCGCCGCCACCAGATCGCCCTGCTCTTGGATCAGGCTCGCGAGGTGGAAGGCCGCCAACGCCGCCGTCTCGTGATCGCCGGCCCGCTCGATGAACCCGCGCAGCGATTTTTCCTTGCGGTCGAGCAGCCCCTCGCCCACCGCGGCCCCACTCGCCCACAGGATCCGGTCGAGGTCGGCCGAGAGCAGGGCTGCCTTGTCGGCGTCGCGCGCGTGAAACTCGAGCAGGCCTCGCTCGAGGGCGGCCGCCTCCAGAAGCGGCGAATCCTTGTCGGTGACGATCTCGTCCATCTCCGGCCGCCACGCCAGAAACTCCTCCAGCGTGCCCAGGGCCGGCGAATCGACAGCGAGTTCAAACGCGTCTTCCGGGGCCATCAGCCCCCGCTCACCGGAGGCGGCAAACTCGAGCGCGTCGCGTGCGACCACGTCCCACACGGTCGGCCGCCAGGCGTCGGGCATCGAGCCCTGTTGGATCAGCGCGTCCCACTCGGCCACGGGCAGCGCCTGGAGCGCCTGCCGCTCGGGGCTGCCGGGCTTGCCCACGGCCGCCGCGAACCGGGCGCGGATCTCCTTGACGATCGTGGGCAGATCCCACTCGCGCATCTTTGCGAGGTCCTTGCCGTCGGCGCCTCCCTGCGTGCGCTGCTGGTACCGCCACTGGTTCTGCTGGTAGTAGCCCCAGGTCCAGTTGGCCCGGATCGCCTCGAGCACGCACCGCGTCTCGGGCGGCGCCTTCGCGATCTCGGCCGCGAGGCGAATCACCCGCTCGGGATCGTCGTCGGGCCGGTCGCCCGTGTCGGCGAGCACCCGGGTGGCGATCGCGCGGGCGGCCTCGGCCCAGGCCTTCTCGGTGATCGCCGCCTGCTCGACGCCAGTGAGCGCCTCGAGCGCCGACTTCGGCTTCCCCTCGTCGAGGGCCTGCTGGACCTTCTTCCAGGCGGCGGCCCGCGGCCCCTGCGGCACCTCTTCCGCCCGTGCCCCATGCCCCATGCCAGCCCCTCCGAGGATCGCGGTCACGGCCACGGCCGCGAACGCCTGAATCGAAAACCCCGCGGCCCCGCCGCCTGACCCGAAACGAGAACCCATGAGTGCTGCTCCGCCGCAAAGGGAACCCCGGGGCCGCAGGCGGCCCGCTGGGCGGGAAGTGTACGCCGCCGGCCAAATTTTGATGCCCGTCCGACCCGAAAGGTTCCCGGGCCGCGGGCCATCCTCGGCCGGCGGGAGTTCGTGCCGCTTCCGCGCAGCAGTGGCCTGACGCCTCAGGCCCGACGCGAGCAGGCGTCGCGCCGTCGGGCTCAGTCGAGCCGCTTGATGGCGACGTTACGAAACTCGACCGGGTCGCCGTGGCCGGCGAAGCCGAAGAAGCCACTCGTGCGGTTCATGCCCGGATGCGGCTTGCCCCCCATGAAGTCCTTCACCGCCGCCACGTCGGCATCGAGGATCACCGATCCGTTGAGCTCCACCGTGATCCGGCTGCCCTTCACGGTCACCTGCTGCTCGTTCCACTCGCCCGTGGGCCGGAGGTAGCCCCGCTCGGCGGCCGCCATCCCATACACCGAGCCGTGATACTGCCGCTTGTCGAGCGTGGCGTATTTCGGATGCTCCGAGTCGAGCACCTGCAGTTCGCACATCCCCACGTAGGCCGTGTCGCCGTTGCCGGGATAGCGGATCGCCAGGCCGTTGTTGCCACCCGGCGGCAACCGGAACTCCATCCGGGCCACGAAGTCGCCGTATTCGTCCTTCGTGTGAAGCGTGCCCCCCTTGCCCGCCTTGCAGCGGATCGCGCCGTCCACCACCTCGTAGTTGTCTACCGCGCCGGCCCAGCCGCTGAGGTCTGTGCCGTTGAACAGGCTCACGAAGCCGTCGCCGGCATGATCCCGAAGCCAGCGGTTGGCCTCTTCGGCGCCGAGCTCACGAACGAATACGTTTCGCCACGCGATCTCACCGCCGTGGGTCTGGAGTTGGATCGGCCCGCGCCGCAGGAGCGGCCGCTTCCTATCCCAGTAGTTCTCCATGATCGCGTTGTCCACCACGAGCTTGTCGTTGAGCCAGACGGTGGTGCGGGCCCCGACCTGCATGATCCGGAAGCGATTCCACTCGCCGAAGGGCTTGTCGGCCAGCACCAGCGGATCCTTGCCGGCGGCGCCGGCGGAGTTGTTCCACAGGCCACCCGAGCCCTTGTCGGCGCCGATCTTGAACTTCGCGGTCTCGGTCGAGTCCCAGATCTGCACCTGGGGCGTGGCCCTGAGATAGATGCCGCTGTCGGCCTTGGGCACCGTCTTGTAGTCCACCCACAGCTCGACGTCGCCGAAGTCCTCGATCGTGGTCGCGTAGGGGCCCTGGCCGTCGTTGACGAGCACGCCGTCGACCACCTTCCAGTGGGCGTCGATGCCCGGCTGGTTCTTGGCGAAGAAGGCGGCCTGCTCCGCCTCGGTCTTGGCGGCGAGCTGATAGGGATTGTCGGTGCCCATGCCCCGCCAGCCGGCGAGGTCCTTGCCGTTGAAGAGGGCGCGGTAGCCCTCGGGGGGCACATTGAGGGCCGGCTCATCGGCGGCGAGCGAGGCCATGCCGGCCAAGCCACATGACAGGATCGCCAGCATGGTCAGCGGAAACAGGAAGCGACGACCGTGGATCATGAAACTGGCCCCTGAGGAACGTGCCGCCGAACGAAGCGACCGAAGCCGAAAACGTAACCCCGCGACGGGCGTTCCACAAGGTTTTGCTGGCTCATCGGAGTGACTGAGTGGTTCCCGTGGCGTGGGTTGGGGTTGCCCGTGCCATCTCGCCGGAC
>CAMCPF010000094.1 GCA_945876515.1 Candidatus Kuenenia stuttgartensis | reverse complement strand
TTGCGTGGCGACGCCCGGTATCCGCACCATCCGGACAATCGCCCAATTCCCGGGCAAGTCGCTGATGCAGGAACGGGCAACCGCTCATCGAACCGTCGCCCGCTCCCCAATCGGCCGCGTCTAGCAGGCTTTGGAAAAAGCCTGCCGCCGCACGATGCGGCGACCGGCGACCCAGGAAACCCTCGGCGTTTCCTGCGGTCGCCTGAGTGGAAAAAGGCCAGGGATGGCTTTTCCACGGACAGCTAGAAGGTGGGCACCCGGCCCCCGCCGGACGGTGGTGGTTCCGCGGTGTTGGCAGGTTGACCCGCCTGGAGCGCGACGTCGTCGTCGAGGAGATCGGCGAACCGTCCGAGGTGGGGCAGGCCGGTGAGTTCAAGAAAGTTGGCGAGCAACCGGTAGCCGTGGCGGGTGAGGATCGATTCCGGGTGAAACTGCACGCCGTGGATGCCACGGGCATGGTCGGCCACCGCCATGATCGTGCCGGCCTCGTCGGTTGCGGTCACGACGAGGCTGTCGGGCAGCGTCGCGGGATCGACGACGAGCGAGTGGTACCGGCAGGCGGTCATCGGGTCGGGGATGCCGGCAAACAGGTTGACCGAATCGTGCCGGACCCGGCTCGTCCGGCCATGGAGCGGCAGAGCGGCCCGCACGATCCGCCCTCCGAGCGCCGCGGCGATCGCCTGGTGGCCGAGGCATACTCCCAGGATCGGCAGGCTGCCGTGGAAGGCCCTGACCGCTTCGATCGAGCAGCCGGCCTCAGCTGGCGTGCAGGGGCCCGGCGAAATCACGAGCGCCTGCGGCCCGAGCCGGCGGAGCGCCGCGATCGTGGTGCCGTGGGCGGGCACGACGATCGTCGGGGCCCCGAGCAGACGAAACTGCCGAGCCAGGTTGAAGACGAAGCTGTCACGGTTGTCGAGCACGACGATCATCCCGGGGCTCCTCCGATTCCCAGGGCATCGAGCACGCGGAGCATCCCCTCGGCCTTGTGCAGCGACTCGGCGTGCTCCTCGGCGGGGTCGCTGGCCGCCGTGATTCCGCCACCGGCGGAGAACGAGATCAGGCCGCTGCCTGCGACGAACGTGCGGATCAGGAGATTGAAGTCGGCTGAGCCATCGAGCCCGAGGTAGCCGAGGCAGCCGCAGTAGGCACCGCGGGCCACGCCCTCCTGCTCGGAGATGATCTCGCAGGCTCGGCGCTTGGGAGCGCCTGTGACGCTGCCGCCGGGGATCGCGGCCACGACCGCGTCGAGTGCCGAGAGGCCCGGCCGCAGGCGGCCGGCCACGACGGAGACGAGATGCTGCACGTAGCGGTAGCGTTCCAGCCGGCAGAGCGTTTCCACGCGCACGCTTTCGGTCGTGCAGACCCGCGCCAGGTCGTTCCGCACGAGATCGACGATCATCACGTTCTCCGCCCGGTCCTTGTCGCTGGCGGCGAGATCGGCGCCAGCGTAGAAGTCGGCCTCGGGGCTGGCGAGAATTCTCCGGGTGCCCTTGATCGGATGCATCCGCACGATCCCCTGCCGCACCTGCAGGAACCGCTCCGGCGACATGCTCACGAGATGCGGGCCGCCCCGTTCCAACTCGAAGCAGGCGGCGAACGGGGCGGGATTGAGCCGCCGCGCGGCGCGGTGGAGTTCGACGGGATCGATCGTCGCGGCCGTGGTCAGCTGTTGGGCGAGATTGGCCTGGAAGATGTCGCCGGCCAGCACGGCATCGATGCCGGCCTGGACCATCGCCAGGTAGCGATCCCGGGGATGGGAGGTGTGGATGGCCGGTCGGGTCGGCAGCGACTCACCTTCTGAACGCGTGCCGGGTGCCGTGGCGGTCGGCCGCGGCCGTGCCTTGGCGGCCGGAGTCGGAGCCAGGAACGAGGCCAGCCGCTCGCCCGCCCGTCTGCGGCGGGCTTCCGGACCGCGGGCAGGCACGCCTTGCGAGAGGAACCAGCCTCGGCCGCGGTCGTGGTCGTAGGCGAAGACGACGTCGTAGAGATGGAGGGCGAGCAGCGGCACCTGCGGCAGGGCCGCGGGCGGACTCGGGCAGCCGAGCGCCGCCAGGCCAGCGTCGTACGAAATCAGTCCGGCCAGGCCGCCTTGAAACGGGGGCAGGCCGGGGATCGTGGGAGTCGCGAGTTCGGCCAGCAGGTGACGGAGGCCGGCGAAGGCTTGGGCCACGGCTCGTACCGCGGCCTCGGGATCGGCCTGCGGGTGGATGGCAATCGAATGAATCGGATCGGCGGCCACGAACGACCAACGGCCCAGCCGGGGCAGGTCGGCAGCCTCGTCGACCGACGCGGGAGCGTCGGTCAGCGCCGAATCGAGGAACAACACATGGGGGAGGGCGGCGGCATGCTCGAACACCGCCAGCGGTTCGAGCCCCGCGGTTGCTTCCGCCACGATCGCGCCCGAGGCGGTTGCGTGGCTGCGGGTGATCCAGGGATGGGTCGGCGCCGGTCCCACGGACCTCGGTCGCGATCCAACGGAATCCGGTGCTTCACTCATCACGCGGGACTCACTTCCTGCGATCCCGCCGCCGCCGCCACCCGGGCGGCCGCCCGCGACGGTCCATGGCCGATCTCGGGCTGTGTGAGATGGCCCCAGTCGAGCGGCTGATCCTGCCGGTAGTCCTTGTCGAGCGTCAGGGCGGTCACCGCCTTGGCCATTTCGTATCCCAGGTAGAAGGCATGGGAGGAATCGACGTCGGTCCGCCCGGCGGCCTGGAGCTCATCGAACAACGCGAACGGATCCCGCGACTCGAGATGGAGCCCTGCGCCCACCAGGTGGATCATGCCTCGCTCCGCGAAGATCCGGAAGTTGGGATCGCGGATCGCGGCGGCCAGGTGGTCGAGCACCTCGGGGCCATGGACTTGGGGCTTGCCGGCCCGCAGCGTGACGAGCCGCGGCTCGACGTGCTTGGGCAGCGTGCGGTGGGTGACGGCATGCCAGGCGAGGTCCCGGGCCAGGCTGCACTCCCGCACGCTGGACCGCGCCCAGTGGATCACCTCGGTCGTCAGCACCGAGCGGATGCCCGTCTCCTGGCAGAAGCCGATCAGCAGGGTGTTGATGCCGGCGGAATCGACGTCGGTGAGCTCGGTGAGGTTGCCGATCCCCATCATGATCTCGGCCGCGGGAAAGCGGCGGCGGATGTCGAGGTAGCGGCCCAGGCTCGCGGCAAACCCGAAGCCAATCGGTTCCAGAATCGGATCGATCCGGTGGGCCACACCGTCGGCGGCGAGCCGCTCGAGCGTCGCCTCGAGGCCCGCCAGCGTGTCGGGCACGTCGGGGATCGCCACCACCTCGCAGCCCCAGTCGGCGGCCGCCTCCACGTTGGAGGAGTTCACCGAGAGCACGAGCGACGCCCCCGCCCGCACGGCCGCTTCCACCTCGCGGGGCTCGAAGCTGTCGATCGACACCCGCAGCCCCTCGGCCACCAGCATCCGCACGGCGTCGCCGACGCCCGGCCACGAACTGCCTGGATCGCAGCCGACGTCGATCCGGTCTGCACCGGCCGCCGTCAGCCGGCGAGACTCGGCGAGGAGCGACGCTGCCGCGAGCCGGGGCGCGTGGTTGATCTCGGCGATGATTTCGATGTCGTGTCGGCCGTAGCCTTCGAGGTCGCGCCGCTTCTGGCCGAAGAACTCGTCGAGGCAGCGGAGGTCTTCCGGGCCCCGGTCGACGGTCACCCCTGCGGGCACCGTGAACACGTCCAGCGGGCCGCGGCAGCCACCAGGGATGATTACCCGTTCGGTCCCCGGCGGAACCTCGAGCCGCCGGGCGATCCAGGACGTCGGCATGAGCGCCGCCACCGTGATCGGCATCACCTGCACCGTCGCCTCGAAGCCGACGGTGGCGGCCAGCCGCGCGAGCATCTGGCGGAGCGAATGCTCGGCGAGCCGGCCGGTGACGAAGTGAATCTGCATGAGATAGCTCGGCGAACGTCAAATGCTGCACGTCACCGTATGATACAGGCCAGGTTTCGATGCTTTTCGGGACCGTTCGGTCTCCTTTCACCCAATGCGTCCGCGATGATCCTCGAAGGCCTCGTGACCACCGTCGATCCGGCCGGCCGCATGCATCTGGCAGCGATGGGGCCGGGCGTGGACGAGGACGAGCGGGCCGCGGGCCGACTCACGCGGCTGCGGCTGCGGCCGTTTGCCACCAGCCAGACGGCGGCCAACCTCCTACGAACGCGGTGCGGGGTGTTCCACCTCACCGACGACGCATTGTTGATCGCCCGCACCGTCGTGGGCCAGGTTGGGGCGTCGCCGGCCGCGCGGCCGGCGGAGGCTGTGGCGGGGTTCGTGCTCGAGGAGGCCTGCCTCGCCTTCGAGTTCGAATTGACCACGATCGACGACTCCGCCGAACGATTCGACCTCGAGGCCCGGGTCGTCGCCCCCCACGTCGGGCGGCCATTCCTCGGATTCAACCGCGCGGCCCACGCGGTGGTGGAGGCGGCGATCCTCGTGACGCGTCTGCATCTCGTCGACATAGCGGAGATCCGCCGGCAGTTTGCCGCGCTGCGGCCCCTGGTGGAAAAAACCGGTGGTGCTCGCGAGCGGGAAGCCTTTGCCCTGCTCGCCGAACGGCTGGAGCTGGTGGTATCCTGAACGGTTTCAGGTTGCCGGGGGCGAGGTACACTTCCACTACGATGCCTGTTGATTTCCTGCCTTCCCCGTCTACGGTTCTGGAGGTTCGCACGCCCGCGCGGCTCCATCTTGGCATGCTGTCGTTCGGCGTGCCGGGAGCCCGCTCCTTCGGTGGCGTCGGCGTGATGGTGGATCGCCCCGGCGTGCAGCTGCGGGTGCGGCTCGCCAATCGGATCGAAGGCCGCGGGCCTCAGGCCGAACGCGCGGTGAAGTTTGCCCGGGCCTGTCTCGAGGCCTGGGGCATGGGAGAAGTGGGCTGCAGCCTGGAGGTGGTGACCGCGCCCCCGAGCCACTCCGGCCTCGGCAGCGGCACGCAGCTCGGGCTCGCCGTGGCCGCCGGCATTCGCCATCTCTTTGAGGAGCCCGCGAGCAGCGACGCCGATCGGGCCGTCGATCCCGAAACGCTCGACGCCACCGAACACGACTGGCTGTTCGACATTCGCGACGTCATGGATTTCGCCCGGGTGGTGGGCCGTGGCCGCCGGTCGAGCGTCGGCGTGTATGGTTTCAGCCGCGGCGGGCTGATCGTCGAGGCGGGGCGGATCATGCCGGAGGGCGGCGACGACGATGCCAGCCGGGCGTTTTCCCCGATGATCGCCCGGGCGCGGCTGCCCGCCGCCTGGCGGTGCGTGGTCATCGTGGGCCGGGAGTCGGCCGGTCTCTCCGGCGACGCCGAGCGGGCCGCCTTTCGGCGGCTGCCGCCGGTGCCGGCCGAGGTGACCGCCGAACTCTCCCGGATCGCCCTGCTCGAGCTCTTGCCAGCGGCGGTCGAGGGACGATTTACGGAGTTCTCGGCGGCCGTCCGCCGGTACGGCGAGGTGGCCGGTCAGCCGTTCGCCTCCGAGTCGGCCCAGCTGCCCCATGCGGCCGCCACCGCGCACCTGCTCGAACTGCTTTCCGAGGTGGGAGCGCCGGGCTGCGCCCAGAGCAGTTGGGGGCCGGCGGTGATGGCCTGCCTGCCCTCACTCGATGCCGCCGGCAATCTCGTCGAGATCCTCGATCGACTCGGCCTGGCCAAGCACCACGACATCATCATCGCCCGGTTCGATTCCCAGGGCGCGGTGCTGCGGCAGGTGCAGTAGGGGCCGGTCTCGCTCAAGTCAGAGTCAACGTCGCCTGGTGGCTCGGGGCTGCCCATGCCCCGTCGCCGGACGTTCGCTACGCCCATCCTGGGCTTCACTCTCTCCGAGGAAACGACGCTCCGCCATCCATGGCTCCGCTTGTTTCCTAGGCCGTCTCCGGGGCACGGGCAGCCCCTCGCGGCTTTCGCCGGGCGATCACGCCAGTTGCGGTTCGAGGCCGTAGGCGGTGATCGCCTGGCGGAGCTTGGCGGCCAGCGGCTGCTCGAGCGGCAGGAGCGGCAGCCGCACCTCACCCGTGTCGCGGCCGAGCATCGCGAGCGCCGCCTTGATCGGGATCGGGTTGCTCGCCAGGCCGAGCAGGTCGCGGCAGAGGGCGAAGAGCTTGAGATGGAGGGCCTGGGCGGCGTGCATGTCGCCGGCATCGAAGGCGTCGCAGAGGGCCTTCATGTCACCGGGCACGAGATTACCGACCACTGAGACCACGCCCCGGCCACCGATCGCGAGCAGCGGAAGGGTCATGCTGTCGTCGCCCGAGAGCATCGTGAGGTCGGTGGCTGCCAGCACCTGGGAGGCCTGGTCGAGCGAACCCGTCGCCTCCT
Source organism: Candidatus Kuenenia stuttgartensis (assembly GCA_945876515.1). GTDB lineage: Bacteria > Planctomycetota > Planctomycetia > Pirellulales > UBA1268 > QWPN01. Next base: position 2,716 of record CAMCPF010000094.1, on the reverse strand, counting down.
TCACCAGCGCGATGCCCGGCAGGTCGGCCAGCCGGATGATCGTCTCGGGCTCGATGTTACGGCCCGTGCGGGCCGGGATGTTGTAGACGCAGATCGGGATGTCGACGCTCTCGGCCAGCGCCTTGAAGTGCTGGTAGATGCCCTCCTGCGTGGGGCGGTTGTAGTAGGGACCGACCACGAGCGCGGCGTCGGCGCCTGCGCTGGCGGCGAACTTCGTCAGCCGCACCGCCTCGGCGGTGGCATTGCTGCCGGTGCCCGGCATCACGAGCATCCGACCTGCCGCCGCCTGCACGCTCTCGGCGATCACCCGTTCGTGCTCCTCGTGCGAGAGGGTAGGGGATTCGCCCGTGGTGCCGACGGGGCAGATGCAGGTGGTGCCGGCCTGGGCCTGGAATTCGATCTGCTCGCGGAGCCGGGGCAGATCGACCTTGCCGTCGCGGAAGGGCGTGACGATGGCGACGGAGAGGCCGGCGAAGCGTTCGGCACGGGTGGACATCGGGGCGGAGGCTCCAAGGAATCAGGGATGGAGGGATCGCGCAAAGCTCGTGGGAGGATATGATTTCAGGCCTCGGCTCGGCAAATCCGGGTCCGACTTTAACCAGGATTGCCGCAGGCCGCGGCGTTGTGCAGGTGGCAAGGATGCAGGCCGCGATGACCGAGTGGAGGAGCTCCGCGGGCCAAGTCCGAGCCGGCATTGACGCCGTTGCTGGCGGCTGCGGACGCCCGGCTTTTCGCAGCGGGCGGCCCCGCCAGGAAGCGACCGTGGCGGCCGACCTCGTGGTCGCCCGCGGCGGGCGCAGGGCGGCCGTGGGCGTGGTGCTCGGCACCGGCCTGGGCGGCCTCGTCGACCGGATGGCATCTCCTTGGACGATGCTCGGCAGCGAGACGGGCTGGCTGGCTCGGTCGACGGCCACGGGCCATGCCGGCCGGATCGCCTGCGGACTCGTGGGCGGCGCGCCGGTGGTGATGCTGCAGGGGCGGGTGCATGGCTACGAGGGCTTTCCCCCGGAGATGCTCACCCGGGGTGTGGAACTGCTCGCGGCCTTGGGTGTGCGGCGGCTCTTGCTCACCAACGCCTCCGGTGGCCTGCGGCCCGACATGAAGAGCGGTGAACTCGTGATCCTCACCGACCACATCGATCTCGTCCGGCGGTCATGGGGCGATGCGCTCGAGCCGGTAGCCGAGCCGCTGCTGGCCGCCGACGTGCACGCCCGCATCTATGACGCGAGTCTGGCCGATCGAGCCCTGGCGGCCACGCGCCGGGCCGGCGGGATCGCCCGCCGGGGCGTGTATGCCTTCCTCTCGGGGCCGAGCTATGAGACCCGCTCCGAATACCGGATGCTTCGCCGGTTCGAGGCCGACGTGGTGGGCATGTCGACCGTGCCGGAGGTGGTGGCGGCCAGGCGCATGGGCCTCGAGGTCGTGGTCTGCTCGGTCGTGACCAACGTCGCGCGGCCCGACGCCGCCGAACACACCGATGCCGAGGACGTCTGCCGATTGGCTGCCGATGCCGCCGACGGCGTGTGGGCCATCCTCCAGGAGGTCGCGCGGGACGCGGGGCTGCCCGACGAGGATCGGCGGGGAGCGGGATGAAGATTCTGCTCACCAACGACGACGGCATCGACGCCCCTGGCCTCGAGGCTCTGGCGGCTTCGGCCCGCTGCCTGGGCGGCGACCTGGTCGTGGCGGCCCCGGCCGAGCCGCATTCCGGCTGCGGCCACCGGGTGACGACCGACCGGCCCCTGGCGGTCGACGAGATGGCCCCCGGCCGGTTTCGCGTGGCGGGTACGCCGGCCGATTGCGTGCGACTGGCCCTCGCGCGGCTCGTGCCGGATGCGGCGGTCGTGATCTCGGGCATCAACGCCGGCGGCAATCTCGGCGCTGATATTCATCATTCGGGAACCGTGGCCGCCGCCCGCGAGGCGGCCCTCCACGGCCGCGTGGCGGTCGCCGCGTCGCACTACCACCGCCGGGGCAGTGTGATCGACTGGCAACGGGCGGCAGACTGGCTGACGGCGGTGCTTCGCGGCCTGGAACACGATGGGCTCGACGCGGGTCCGGGGGCGTTTTGGAACGTGAATCTGCCCGACCTGCCAGCCGATGCTCCGCGGCCACCGATCGTGGAGTGCGCCGTCGACCCTTCGCCGTTTCTGCTCGGCTATCGGCAGGATGCCGAGGGCTGGCATTACGACGCCAGCTACCACGACCGGCCGCGGGTGACCGGCGGCGATGTGGAGGTCTGCTTCGCCGGCGGGATCGCCGTCTCGCGGGTGCGGGTGGTGTGACCGAAGTGCGAGAGGGCCGGGGTTGCCCCTGCCATCTTGCCGGACGTTCGCTGCGGCCTCCTCGGGCGCGTTCGAGTTCCGTGTAGCACCGGCTCGGGGGCGGTTCGTCAGCGGACCGCCGAGAAGGTCAGCTCCTTGTATTCGCGGGCCATGTAGTCGGCGTCCCAGGTGGACTGGAAGAGCACGACTGGGTTTTCATCGCGATCCCGCACGAGCTTCGCGGTGTTCATCACCCGTACCTGCGGCAGGTGCTCCTGGCCGCCCACGATCCAGCGGGCCAGCTTGTAGGGCAGCCAATTGAGCGCGGTGGGCGTGGAATACTCGGTCTCGAGCCGGAATCGGACGACGTCGAACTGAAGCTCGCCGACGCCGCCGAGGATCGGCTCGCGGGCGATCGAGGTGGGGTCGTGGAAGAGCTGCACCACGCCCTC
>CAMCPF010000093.1 GCA_945876515.1 Candidatus Kuenenia stuttgartensis | reverse complement strand
GGCCAGGCCGCCGCCGCGGGTCCCACGAGCCACGTGCCGACGCTCCTCGAGGTGGCCGGCAGCGACCTGGTCGCCCGGCCCGAAGCGTTCGTGGTCGAGGCCTTCGGCAACGCGACGCTGCTCGTGCGGTGCGCATCGCTCGCGGAGCTCGCCCAGGCGGTTACGTGTGCCCACGGTTCACTCGGCGCGAGCCTCTACGCTGCCAAGGACGGCCGCGACGACGCGGCCTTCGCCGAGATCGCACCCTTGCTCCTCGCCCGCGCGGGCCGCGTGATCGAGAACCGGATGCCGACGGGCCTGGCCGTCACGCCCGCGATGCAGCACGGCGGCCCTTGGCCGTCGGCCGCACCGCCATTTTTTTCGGCGGTGGGCCTGCCCTGGTCGATCCTTCGGTTCGCCCGCCGCATCTGCTTCGACGGCTGGACGGAGAGTCGGCTGCCGGAGATCGTGCGCGACGCGGCGCCGGCGGGGAATCCGTGGCGGTATGTCGATCGCTGCTGGGTTCGGGGGTGAGGCTTTCGTCGCTGAGCGTGGGCCGCGCGGAGTGGTCCGCGTGGGGTGGCCCGTACCATCTCGACGGACGCTCCCTGCGGGCATCCTGCCCTCCGGTCGCTCGAAGGAAACCTCGCTCCGCAACGGGCACCGATCCGCGAAGCGGATTGGTCGGCTGCGCTCGGTTTCCTACGCCGTCTCGATTGGTACGGGCCACCCTTCGCTCGCGTAATGTGTGCGGCGCTGCCTAGCGCGGCTCTTTTGAAAAAGCCCGGGTGAGTCGGCGGAGGATTTCCCGGAGCCGATCGGTCGGGCAGGCGGTGTTGAGGCGAATGAAGCCCGGGAAGCCGAAATCCTTGCCGTCGGAGGGTCCGAGGCCCGCCGCCTCGCAGGCGGCCTGCGGGTCGGCGACGCCCGAGTCGCGGCAGTCGATCCAGACGAGATAGGTGGCCTCGGGAATCGCGCACGAGAGGCCGGGGATGGTGGCGACCGTGTCCAGCACGAGGTCGCGGTGGTGCCGCAGGATCGTGATGAGCCGTCGCCGCCACTCGTCGCCATGCCGCCAGGCCGCCTCGGCCGCGGCGTAGCCGAGCGGGTTGATCATCGGCACGAGCCCGCCACCGGTCGGCCGCCACCGCTTCAAGAGCGATCGGTCGCGGGAGATGGCGGCGGCGCAGCCGAGCCCCGCGAGGTTCCAGGTCTTGGAGGGGGCCACGAGCGTGATCGCGTCGCGGGCCTTCGCATGGTCGAGGCTCGCGAAGGGCACGTGCCGCGGGCCCCCGTGGTCTTCGTCCAAGAGCAGGTCCGCCCAGATCTCGTCGCTGATCACCGTGAGGTCATGCCGCGCTGCGAACTCGGCGATTTGTAGCAGGTCCGGCTCCCGAAACACCGTGCCCGTGGGATTGTGGGGGTGGCAGAGCCAGAAGAGTTTCGTGGTGGGCGTGACGGCCGACTCGAGCCGATCCCAGTCGATCGTCCACTGGGTGGATGCTTGAGCGAGCGGCACGCGGACGCACTCGCGGCCGGCGAGCCCCGGGAGGGAGAGGAACGGCGGATAGACCGGCGTGAAGGTGATGATCCCGTCGCCGGGCTTCGTCAACAGCCGCGCGGTGATCGCCAGGCCGTTGACCACGCCCGGCGTGCTCGTCACCCACTCGGGCTCGATCTCCCAGCCGTGTCGTCGCCCGAGGTGCTCCGCCAGCGCCGGCGCGAAGCCCGGCGGCATGTCGGTGTAGCCGAACACGCCGTGGTTCACCCGGGCGCGGATCGCATCGAGCACGACTTCGGGCGCCGAAAAATCCATGTCGGCCACCCAGGTCGGGATCACGTCACGGCCGGCCCAGCGGTCCCACTTCTCGCTGCCGGTGCCGCGCCGGTCAGGGGCGGTGGCGAAGAGCGGATCTGGCTGCGGAGCGGACGGCAATGGCGGCATCGGTGGCACCGGGCGGAAAAACCCCGATTGTGCCTTGGATGAGCCCAGGGCAAAAGACGGCCGTCGGAACGGGTGGCGGCCGGCTCAATGTCTCAGTATCGCCGCAGCCGGGCTCGGCACGGGCATTGCGGTCGGGGCGAGCGACACGATCGCTCCCCCATGCAGGAGCACGGCCTCGGCCAGGAGCCAGAGGACATCCTGGGCGGTTGTCGCGGGCCGGTCGCCCGTGCTCGACAGGTCGCCCGGCGGCTCACCGTGGCAGACGACCCGGCCGCTGGCGGCGTCGAACGTGCCCGGCACGAAGCGGCCGCTCTCGACGAGGAGCGTGGCGACCCGCCCGGCCACGGCGGCCTTGCCGATCGCGGCCAGATCTTCGGCCGTCAGCCCGTGGCCATGGGCCTGCCGGAAGGCGGTGAGTTGGCGGGCGATCCGGCGGGCATGGGCGGCGGCGAACACCGGGGCGACGACGGCGGCGAGGTCCGCGGCCGACATCAGGTGCGGATCGAGCGGCACATGCTCCTCGAGCAGGAGCGGGTTGTGCGACAGCCCGCGAAACGTGGCCGCGAGTGGTGCCGCCGCCACGAGCAAAAGCGGCAGCCCCGTGGGCCGCGAGACCTGCGCCTCGACCACGTCGTCGACATGACGCAGAAAGCTCTCCGTGTCGAGGTCGATGTCGTCCTGCTTGGATCCCGCTCCGCCATGGATCACGCGGACCGCGGCCCGGCCACTCGGGCCGGTGCCGACATGCACCCGGTGCGGCTCGTGGCTCTCCTCCTCGATCACGAGGTCGCGGCGGAGCGTCGCCGCCGGCTCGAACCGGGCGCCAGCCCGCAGCGGCAGAGGGTCAAGCGGCCCGATGGTCAGGTCGCGGGCGGCGTCGCTGGCGGCCACCTCGGGCCAGGCGGTGGCCTCGAAGACGGCCGCCTCGCGGCTTGTCAGTGTCAGCAGCGTGAACCGCTCGAGTGACGCGACGAGCCGCACCAGCGGCAGCAGATGGAATCGCGGCGTGACCAGGGCCAGCGGCGCGACCGGCCTCGGGAGCAGAAAACCGCGGGCCCAGCCGCCGGCGGCGAAGATGGCGAGCCCGGCGCGGGTGTGCTCCCAGAACTGGCGGTCGGCCTCGAGCATGCGCATCGGATGCAACAGCCGCTCGGTCTCGGTGCGGGAGTGGGACAGTCCAAGCGCGAGCTCGAAGGCCTCGAGCAGATGGCGGTAGGCGGGCCGGTCCACCGTGTTGTCGGGGACGCGTCGGTGCGTGGGCAGGTAGAGCGAGAGGCAGGGGGGCTCGTGCGGCCCGAGCAGCGGCCGGAGGCTCGCCGGAGAGAGCGGCTCGAACACGATCACGGCGGCGGGGACGGCAGGCACGGCGGTGGCTCCCGGAGGAAGGCATCCGCTGCAACTCACGCGTCCGCTGCCAGGAGGCCGGCCGCGATCGTCGCGGCGGCACTGGCAGACACTCTTCGCGCCGGCTGGGCCGGGCGGCAAGTCGGCCTGACGGATCGGCTAGAACAAGCGGGCCGCCGTTCCCAATTCCCAGCCTGCGATGAGTGGACATGCCCGAGGACGTGATCGCGATCGTGCCGGCTGGAGGCCGTTCGCAGCGGCTGGCGGCGGCCACGCCGGCCGGGGGCAAGGCGGCCCTGGAGGTGGGTGGCGTGAGCCTGCTCGAGCGGGTCTGCCGGCCGCTGGCTGCCGAAGTTGGTCGGGTGATCGTGGTGGCGGCCGAGGGGCAGCCGCTGCCGCCGCTGCCGCCGGGCGTGGAGGTGATCCGCGACACGCGGCCCGCCGCCGGCCCGCTCGCGGCGATCCTTGATGGGCTCGTGCACGCGGAGGCAACGCATCCGGCTGCGCGGATCGCCATGATCACCTCGTGCGACCTGCCCTCGCTGCATCCAGCCGTCGTACGGCTCCTGATCGAGCGGGCCAGGCGACCGGGGGTGCGCTGGGCGGTGCCGCTCGTCGACGGCCATCCGCAGGTGCTCGTGTCGGCCATGGCCACGAGCCTGCGGGAGCGACTGGCCCAGGCGCTCGCCGCCCGAGTGACGAGCCCGCGGAGGGTGCTGGCAGCCATCGCCGCTTCCGACCCCCGGGCCGTGCAAGAGGTCTCCGAGGCGGAGCTCGGCGTCGTTGATCCCTGCCTGGCCTCGTTCGCCGATTTGGACACGCCGGCCGACCTCGCACGGCTGCAGGCCGCCGCGTTGCCTCCATTCCCGGCTTCTTAGGATCGCGCGGCGCCACCTATACTCCGGCCCCATGGCCAGGCGACGAACGCGAGAGCAGGCGGTGCGGCCGCGACGGCGGCTGGGAGTGTTTTCGCTGGCGGCGCTCGCCGTGCTCGCAGCGGCGGCCTGGCTGGCGCCGGCAGTGCTCGTGCATACGAGCCTGCGCGACCGGCCGCTGGAGGCGGCGCTCGCCGGGATCGACGGCACGGTCTCGAGCCGCGCGGCCCACTGGCGGTGGCTCGGCGGCATCGAGTATCGCGACATCGTGGTGGCCGATTCGGCCGGCCGGCCGGCGGTGCTCGTGCCGTCGCTGGTCATCGAGAAGGGGCTCGTCGGTCTGGCCCTCGATCCGCGAAACCTGGGTACAGTGCGGCTCTCGGGGGCAGAGGCGGTCGTCACCGTCCGGCCCGGCGGCAGCTCGCTCGAAGACATTCTCGCCCCCTGGTTGGCGGCGCATGCGGGCGCCGGCGTGGCCTGCGAGGTCGAACTCGTGGATGGCACGATCGAACTCAGCCTCGTGGGCACGGTCCGCGCCGATGCCTGGCGGATCACAGACCTGATCGCCGCCGGCGCGGTCGCCAGCGACGGGTCGCTCGCCGGCTGGACAGCCGCCGGCCGGGTGCGACACGCGGGCCGGACCGAGGGTAAGCCCGAGGCGGGACCGCCCGCGCTGCCGCGGGATCCAAACACTCCGCCCGAAGCGGCCCAGGCTCATGCAACGGCCCAGGCTCAGGTAACGGCCCAGCCGAGGCTCGACCGCACGACGATCCCCGCCGCGGCCGCCGCGGCACTCGCCCGCGACGGCGGCTGGTCGGTTTCGGCGCCCGCGCCGGCGGCCGGCGGCAGCCGATCGCTCGCGATCACGAGCCATCGGCTTCCGCTGGGCATCTCCAGTGTGGCGGCGACACGGTTCGGGCTTCCGCGGCTGGCCGACGGGCTGGCCGAGGTCAGGCTCGACGTGGCGGTCGCCGATCTGGCCACGCAGGTCCAGGGCCGTGCCGTGATCGAGCAACTCGCCGTCTGCGACGCGGTAACGCTCGCCGAGCAGTTCACCCTGGAGCGGTGCGAACTGCCACTCGACATGGTGATCGATGACCGTGGGATCACGATTCGTGAACTGCGAGCGATCTCCTCGGTGGCCGAGGCCGAGGTGTCGGGCCGTCTGCCGCTGCCGGGCGACGACCCGTGGGCCTGGCTCGAAGCGGCGGTGACTCACGACTGCGCGGCGGCCGCCAGAATCGACCTGGCGGCGGCCGCTAAGGCGCTGTCGGGTGGCCTGGTCGTGCGGGACGACGTCAAACTGACCGGCGGCAGCCTGCAGCTTTCTGCGGTCGCGCGGGCCGACGGCGCCGACCGGCTGTTGGAAGTGCGGGCCGATGCCCGTAACCTCGCCGCCGTGCGACAGGCAGCACCGGCACAGGACGAGGCTTCGCTCGAGTTGGCCGAGGGCGCGGGGCCGACGGCCGGCGGGGAGCGGCTGTTGCGCTGGAGCGAGCCGCTCACCGCCTGGATCCGCGGCCGCCGCGGCCCCGGCCGCGAGGCGGGCCTACGGATCGAGGAGGCGCGGGTGGCCTCGCAGGCGGCGGAGCTCTCCGCCACCGGCACACCGGCCGCGTTGCGGGCGGAGTGGACGGTCGATCTGGGCGGGCTCGTGGGCGAGCTCGCCGAGGTGCTCGACTTCGGCGGCCTGCGGCTGGCCGGCAAGGCGCGGGGCCGGCTCGACGCCGAGCGGGCCGGGGGCGGCGTCACGGCCGTGAAGCTGGCGGCGGCCATCACGGACTTCGAGCTCGGATCCCCGGGGAGCCCGGTGTGGCAGGATGAATCGCTCGCGCTCGATGCGGAACTCGTCGGTTCGTTCACCGGCAACCTCGCCGCGATCGAGCGGGCCCGCGGCGTGTTGGCATCCGCAGGTGACTCGCTCGAGGTCTCACTCGCCGGGGGCGTGCTCGTGGACACGCTCATGCTGACGGGCGGCCGGCGGTCGGGCTCGTCCGCGGCCTGGATTCGCCCGGCGGCCGCCGGCGGAGAGGTGACGGCTGATTGCGGCATCGTCGGTGACCTTGGCCGCTGGCATCGCCGGCTGGCGGCGGCCCTACCGGGCACGACGCTCACCGGCCTGGAACTGGCCGGCGCGATCGAGGCCACCGCCGCGGTCACGCCTGCGCCAGCCGCCGGGGGCGATGCCTGGCGGATCACGAAGGCCGGCGGCGCGATCGAGCGGTTCGCGCTGCGGCTCGGCGATCGACAGGTGACCGAGCCGCGGATCGTGGCCACCGCCGCCGGGCTCATTCGTCCGGCGACCGGGGCGATCGAGATCTCGTCGGCCGAGGTGCTTTCCAGTTCACTCTCGATCCGCAGCGGTGGGGCGACCTGGGTGCCGGCGACGGCCGCGGTGACAGGCCCGCTCGACGCCCTCCTGGCGAGCATCCGCGGCCGCGTGCAGTGGCAGGCCGACCTGGCTCGGTTGGCCGACTGGCTGGTGCCGCGCGGCGCGGCCGCTGCGTGGCCACTCTCCGGCCGGGCCTGGGGCACGCTCGACGTGGCCGAGACGCAACTCGGAGTCAACCTGCTCGCGGAGACCACCGGCAGCGAGGTGGCCATCGCCCGGCGGCCCGCAGAGGGTGAGCCCCGCGGCGTCTGGGCGGAGCCCCAGGCGAAGCTTGTGCTCGAACTCACCCGGCCGTATACGCGGGTCGCCGGCGGTGGCCTCACCACCGCTGACCGGCTGGTGGTGGATCGGCTGTCGCTCGAGTCGTCCACGGTGGCGATCACCGCCCGCGGCACGGTCGAGGAATGGTCGGGCCGGCGGTTGACGGAACTGGCGGGATCGCTTTCCTATGACTGGGCCCAACTCTCCCGGCTGGCCACGCCCTGGACCGGCGGGAAGGTGCGGCTGGCCGGCGCGGTGAACCGGCCCTTCACCGTCCGGGCTCCGCTGGGCCTGGCCACTCCCGCCGGCCTGTCGGCAACCGCGGGCGATGCGGTGCCACCCGCTGCCGGCACGCTGCCCCTGCCCGAGGCGTGGCTCGCGGCCACCCGCGGCGGCGAGGCGCCTCCGGCCGACCGGCCTCCCGTGACGGTGCCTGTGAAGGCGGCGGCCCCGGACCGCCGGCTCGCGGAGCGGCTCAAGGCCGTGTCGCTCGACACCTCGGCCGCCTGGACGGCGGCCGACATCGACGGATTTTCCCTGGCGGCCGGCGACGTGGCCGTTCGGCTCGTCGAGGGGCAGTTGGCGCTTGGGCCCTTTGATCTCGCGGCCGCCGGCGGCCGGCTGCGGGGCGCGCCCTGGATCACGCTCGCGCCCGCCCCGGGGGAACTGGTCGTGCCCCCTGGCCGAATCGTCGAGCGGGTGCAACTCACGGGCCCCTTGTGCCAACGCTTCGCCACCTGGATCTCGCCGCTGCTCGGACGTTCCACCGAGGCCTCTGGTCTCGTCAGCATCGACACCGCCGGAGCACGGCTGCCGCTGGCCGATCCGCTCGCCGGTGAGGCGGCGGCGCAAGTGGTCTTCGAGCAGTTCGAGGTGATGCCCAGCGGGGCGATGCAGCCCCTGGTGACGCTGCTCGGCAAGCTGCAGGCGGTGGTCGATCCGCGGTTCGCCCTCTCCGACAAGCCGGTGCTGCTGCGGGTGCGGCCGGAGCCGATCCGCGTCCGGCTGGCCGAGCGGCGGATCTGGCACGACGGGCTCGTGATGGACTCGGGCGCCCTGGTGGTGACCTCGAAGGGCAGCGTCGGGGCCGACGGGTCGCTGGCGATGCTCGTGGAGGTGGCCTTCCGCGGCGACCTTGTCGGGCAGACGCCGGTGGTGGCCACGCTCGCCCGCACCCCGATCGCGATTCCCTTGAAGGGCACGCTTGCCCGGCCGGAGTTCGACGCGGCCGCGATCGACATTCTGCTCAAGCGGGTGCTCGAGAACACGGCGCGGGCGGTCTTCGACGACGGCATCGGCCGTGGCCTGGAGGCGCTCTTCGGTCAGCCGCCTGCCCCACAACCGCCCGGCCAACCGGCCCCGCTCACGCTCCCGCGGTGAGCTCGGCCCGGCGGAGCCGCCGTTCGACCGCGGCGACGAGCCGCTCGAGCTCCCGGCGGTAGGAAAAGTGCTCGACCTCGAGCGTGTGCCGGGGCGAGACGACGTAGCGGATCGGACTTGGTCGGGCCGGCTGTTGACGGCGGGCGTAGAGCCAGGCCGCGGCCTTGGGCGCCCTGCGGGCGGCCGCCGCCATGCCCGCCACGAGCCGGGCCTGCACGTCGGTGATCCCCCACTGGCCGCTGTCAGGCTGGATCAGGCCCACGACCGCGATGTCGTCGCGGGTGGGATGCAAGAGATTCATGAACAGCCTCGGCACGCCGGCGGCTTTGTCGGCCCCGAGCAGCCGGCAGTCGAGGAAGGGCAGCGTGGTCTGGTAGCCGGTGGCACAGATCACCACGTCGAACGCCTCGCGACTGCCATCGCGGAAGACGACGCTCTGTCCATCGAACGCAGCCACGTCGCCGGTCGGGCGGATCGCCCCGGCGTCGATCTGCCGGAGCAACTCGGAGTTGATGATCGGATGGGTCTCGAAGAGCCGATGGTCGGGCCGCGGCAGGCCGTGCTTCCAGGGCAGGCCCACGGTGCGGGCGATCCCTCGCAGGGCGACCAGCCGCCGCAGCCAGAGGGGCGCCTTCATCTTCAGGAGTCGCTCGCCACGGAGGTCGGCCGGCCGGCCCAAGACGAACCGGGGCACGACAAAGTAGCCGCGGCGGGTGGAGTGGACCGTGACCGAGGCGTGTTTCGAGCACTCGACGGCGATGTCGCAGCCGGAGTTGCCCGCGCCGACCACGAGCACCCGCTTGCCGGCGAGCGCGACCGGCTCGGTCGGGCTCTTGTAGTCGGCCGAGTGGAGCAGGCGGCCGGAGAACTCGCCGGGAATCTCGGGA
>CAMCPF010000092.1 GCA_945876515.1 Candidatus Kuenenia stuttgartensis | reverse complement strand
TGCCTGGACTCACTTCGACCGGCTCATATCGGCGTTGGAACGGATAGTGATGGCGCTGGTCGGATATGGGGCGCACCGCTCCGCGGGCCTCGGCGGCTGACGATCACGCCATCAACGACACAAAAAACCACTTCGGCCACGGCCTGCTAACGCCGGGTCGTGCGGGCCGCCTGCCGGTTGGCGAGGAATCGCCGCAGGCCGGTGACCACCACCTGGGGCTCCAGCTCGCCCGACTCCATGAAGAGCGGCGTGCGGCCGTCGTCGGTGACCACGATCTCCACGGCCTCCGGCGGCAGCTCGTCGTCGCCGAGCAGCTGCCCCATGGCCTCGTCGTCGGCGGCGCTGGTCAGAGCCCCGGCCGGCGGCAGCTGGGCCACCACGAAGTTGTCGCGGGCGAGCGACTCGAACTCGGGGTCCCGCATCAGCGAGGCCACGCGGGTGGTCGCCCGGACGTCGCCGGGCCGCGACACCATCACCAGGATCGGCCGCTTGGCGTCCCGGGCCGAGACAACCGCGTCGTCGAGCGAGGAATGGACACGGTTGGCGTCGGCCACCGCCTGGGCGGGCAGGCGGGTCTCCATGGTGGCCACCCAGGCCTCCGGCCCCTGGCCGTGGTAGCCGGCTTGGGTCGTGATGGCTGCCCCGTCGGGGGCCACGAGCACGACGCTGGGGAAGGACCGCACGCCGTATTTCAGGCACACGCGGGAGCGGGCCTTCCGCTCGTCGAGGCTGATGCCCTGCTGGGGGAGGTCGATCATCAGGAGGACGACCCGATCCTCGGCCCAGGTGCGGAACGTCTCTGTTTCGAGGACGTTTTGCTCGAGCGTCCGGCAGTGCTGGCACCAGTCGCTGCCGGTGAACACTGTCAGGATGGGCCGGCCGGTCTTCTCGGCGGCCTCCAGAGCGGCGGAATACTCGGTCAGCCAGTGGGTTTCGCCGCGGGCGGCGACGGCCGCCAGGGCCAAAAGCAGGGTCAGAACCGATTGCCTTCCGGCCGCCAGAACGACCTGCTTGATCTGCATCCGAGCTTTTCCGCGCGTCATATTCATCGCCGCTTGCCTCCGGGCCGCCCTCACCCCCATTTCATCGGGCGGACACGATCCGCCCCGCGAGGGTTGATGGGCCAAAACTCGAACGAAAGGCTAGCGGCGTGGGCCCAACCTGTAAAACTTCGCGGCTTGCGCCGATTACGCAGACACCCCAGACTCACTCGCCGCGACGCCTGGCCTCGACTTACGGCGAACGATTGCGACTCCCGAGATGACTCGAGAGGGGTCGGGAGCCGACTTGGCCGGTGTCACCGGTGGCTCCATGGTCGCGCCGCCAAACGCGGCGGGGGCGACCGTTTCGGTCGCCCCCGCTTTCACGCTCGATGTCTGGCCGCCACGAGGGCGGCCGCTGCCAACCCGGGTGCACCTTGGTTGCACCCGCGGCTGGCGGAGCCGGCGGGGGCCATGGATGGCCCCGCCGGCGGGCCATTTAGAACTGCCAGATCACGTCGCAGCCGCCGTAAAACTGGCCGTACTCGTTGAAGTTGCCGAAGGGCAGCGGGCCGCCCGGGCTGTCCGGCGAGTACCAGTCGTAGCGCAGTTCGGGACGGATCATCCAGTTGCGGCTGCCGTTGGGCTTCCAGTTGAGGCCCCACGTGGCCTGCCAGAAGTTGCCCTGGTAACCGCCCTCGAAGGGACCGCCGAACAAGGCGTTGCGGATCGGGTTGATCACGCGGTAGCCGTTGTTGTCGCGGAACCACTCCAGCCGCATGCCACCCACCACGTTGTCGCTGAAGGTGTAGAACATGTACTGGTTGATGCCATACCACAGGGCCGTGCCCGGCTGGGCCTGATTCAGCGTGTCGGGCGTGCCCGCGTTGAACTGCCAGCCGTTGTCGTTCTGGAACACGTAGGTCAGCTTGTCGCTCAGCTCGTTGATGTACACGGTGCTGAGCACCGACCGGTTGCCGATGTTGGCCAGCCCCGACACCGAGTCGAACGAGCCGATCTCGTTGCCGCTCGACACGGTCATCGTCAGGGCCTGAGCCTCGTCGGAGCTCTTGAACGTCGCACCGCCGAGGAACGCGGCGTTGCTGTTGGCACCCGGGTAGCCGGGGTTGTTGATCCCGAAGTAGTTGATCGGGTCGCTGTAGTTGTCCCAGCCGTTGGTGATGCCACCGTAGACGGTCAGCTGGTCGTTCACCGTCCAGACGTCGAGCACGCCGGTATGGGTGAACGGCTCGCCATACTGCATCGTGTAAGCATGGGTGTAGAAGAAGTTGCCGATGGCCGGGACTACTTCATACCCGATGATCGTGTAGAAGTGGCCGAACTTCACGGCGTGATCCCCGTACCCAACCTCGCCGTACATCTGTGGCAGGGCGAGGCCGTAGTACTTGTCGCCCCAGCTCGGCGCACCGCCCGACCCGGCCGGATTCGGCTGGTAGAACAGGTTGCCGTCGAGGCCGCGGGCCGTCGTGAAGATGTAGTCGGTACCGTAGAGCAGGTCGACGCGACCGCCCCAGTCCCAGCCCCCGTCCTCGGTGTCCAGCACCTTCTCGTTGACGAGATAGAGCTGGTTCATCTGCCCCATCCAGGCCCGGTCATTGAACGTGATCGGGCCGTTCCAGGGGTAGCCCCAGTTGTTGGCGCCGATGCCCGCGTTGATCCAGCCGTAGGTGGAGATGCCGCGGCTGGTCAGGGCGTCGAGTTCGAGGTAGCGGGTCGGCCCCTCTTCAACCTCTGCTGCCGCCTCCTGAGGCGGCAGAGCCCGCATCTGGTAGGCGTCCTCCTCGGGGACGTTCGGGATCACGGGCACCGGAGCCGACGGGACGTCGGCCTGGGCGACCTGGGTGTAGAGACTCGGGTCGAGCTGGGTTTGCTCGGCCGCGGTGGCGGAGGTGGCGGTGGCCGTCAGCAGGCCTCCGGCCACCCACAGGGGCAGCTTGAACTTGGCGAATCGCATGGTCTCGGGTGCTCCCAATGCGTGGGTGTGAAAAATGCAGGCCGCATCCGGCGCGGTCTACGTGGCGTTCCGGTCCGGGGAATGCAGCCCCGCGCACGCCCCGCCAAGCGCGTGCCCGCAGCCAGATTTGTCCCCCCGCCTACGGTCTGGCATCGGCCCGTCTCCCGGCCAGAAAGTTGCGATCCTGCGGCAAGCAGCAAGGTCTGCGGGACCGGACCGGCGCCCCGGCAAACCTTGCCGGTTGGGCAGCGGAGCAAAGGCTCAAGCCTCGGCCAGGGCGCCGGAGAGGAGCGCCTCGAGGAACTGGTCGGGCGAGAAGGGCTCGAGGTCGTCGGCTCCCTCGCCCAGCCCCACGAACTTGACCGGCAGGCCGAACTGCTCCGCCACCGGCACGATCACGCCCCCGCGGGCCGAGCCGTCGAGCTTCGCCAGCACGATGCCCGTGCAGGCGGCGGCCTCCCGGAAGCCCTTGGCCTGCGAGAGCGCGTTCTGGCCGGCGGTGGCGTCGATCACCAGGAGCGTCTCGTGCGGCGCGTCGGGGATCTGCTTGGCGATCACGCGGCGGATCTTGCCGAGCTCCTGCATCAGGTTCGACTGCGTCTGCAGCCGGCCAGCGGTGTCGACGATGCAGATGTCGAAGCCTCCCTCGAGCGCCCGGGCCACCGCCCGGTGGGCCACGCTCGCCGGATCGCTGCCGGTCTCGCCGCGGACGATCTCCGCCCCCACGCGGCCGGCCCACATCGCGAGCTGCTCGACCGCCGCGGCCCGAAACGTGTCGCCGGCCCCGAGCACCACCCGCTTGCCCTCGCGGGTGAACAGCCGGGCGAGTTTCGCGATCGAGGTCGTCTTCCCCGAGCCATTGACGCCGGTGACAAGGATCACCGTCGGGCCGGATGCAGCCGTGGCCAGCCCCGCCTCGGCCGGCCGGAGCCGCTCGAAGAGCTGCGTGCGGATACTGTCGAGCACGGTCTTCGGCTCGACCACGCGGGATCGCAGCCGAGTGTCGACGTCGACCACGATCGCCTCGGCGGCCGCCGGCCCCATGTCGGTCTTCACGAGCGCGGCGCGGAGCTCGGCCAGGAACTCGTCGTCGACCAGCCGCCCCTCGCGCTTGAACAGGTCGCGGACGTCGGTCGAGAGCACCTTGGCGGTCTTGGCGAGGCCCGCCTTGAGCCGGTCGAGAAAACCCATCTCAGGTCTCCTGTGGCCTGGCGTCGGCCACGAGCCGGCCGAGGATCCCGGCCACGAACCGGGGCGAGGATTCGCCGCCGTACCGCCGGGCCAGCTCGATCGCCTCGTCGGCGACGACCGCGGGGGGCGTGTCGGTGTGGCCGAGCTCGAAGGCCGCGATCCGCAGCACCGCCCGGTCGGTGGCCGCCATCCGGGCCAGCCGCCAGTTGGCCGACCGCGATTCGACCAGCTCGTCGAGCGCGTCGCGGTGTTCGAGCACGCCCGCCACGAGCGAGTCGGCGAACTCCACCAGCGGCCCCGACTTGAGCCGGCCGCGGTGAAAGCGGTGAATCGCCGCCAGCCGTTCGGCTCCGGGGCGTCGCTCGCCGGCCAGATCGAGCTGGTACAGGCTTTGGAGGGCGACCTCGCGAGCCCGGCTGCGTCGGCTCATGCCCTCTGGCCCTCGTCGCCGTCGATCGCCGCCAGCAGGCCGATCATCTCGATGGCGGCCTCCGCACACTCCGCCCCCTTGTTGCCGGCGAAGGCGTCGGCCTCCGAGCCGCCGGCCCGGGCGAGCGCCTGGGCGAGCGTGTCGCAGGTGAGCACGCCGAAGATCACCGGCAGGCCGTGGGCCCGGCCCGTCGCTTCGATGCCGACGGCGACGGCGTCGGCGATCACGCGATCGTGGATCGTCTCCCCTTTGATGATCGCCCCGAGGCAGAGCACGGCGGCGTAGCGGCCGGTGGCAGCCAGCCGGTCGGCGGCCAATGGCAGTTCGAAGGAGCCCGGCACCCAGGCTACGTCGAGGCCCTCGACCGGCAGGCCGGCGGCCCGCAGCCTGGCGACCGCGGCCTCGAGCAGCCGGCGCGTGATCGAGTCGTTCCAGCGGGCGACGACCACGGCCACGCGGGTGCTGGCCGGCAGTCGGGCGGCGGAACCGGTGAGGGTACGGGGGGCGGGCACGGGGGTCATCGGGGCCGCGGCGACTCTCCTTAGGACTTCAGGCTGGCGAGGAACTCGGCGTTCGAGCCGGTCTTGGAGAGCCGGTTGACGAGCAACTCCATCGCGTCGGTCGGATTCATGTCGGTGAGCACCCGCCGGAGCACGCAGATCCGGCGGTATTCGTCGGGCTCCAGCAGCATCTCCTCGCGGCGGGTGCCCGAGCGGTTGATGTCGATCGCCGGGTAGATCCGCTTGTCCACCAGCCGCCGGTCGAGCACGATCTCGAGGTTGCCGGTGCCCTTGAACTCCTCGAAGATCACGTCGTCCATCCGGCTGCCGGTATCCACCAGGGCGGTGGCGATGATCGTCAAGGAGCCCCCCTGCTCCACCTTGCGGGCGCTGCCGAAGAACCGCTTGGGCCGCTGCAGGGCGTTGGAATCGACGCCGCCGGAGAGGATCTTGCCGGAGTTGGGCACCTCCGAGTTCCAGGCCCGGGCCAGGCGGGTGATCGAATCCAAGAAGATCACCACGTCGCGGCCGTACTCGACCAGCCGCTTGGCCTTCTCGAGCACCATGTCGGCCACCTGCACGTGGCGGGCCGAGTTCTCGTCGAAGGTCGAGCTGATCACCTCGCAGGAGGGCCCCTTCACCTGCCGCTCCATGTCGGTGACCTCCTCGGGCCGCTCGTCGATCAGGAGCATGAACACGTAGGCGTCGGGATAGTTCGCCAGTACCGCCTTGGCCATCTTCTGCAGCAGGATCGTCTTGCCGGCCCGGGGCGGGCTCACGATCAGGCCGCGCTGGCCGAAGCCGATCGGCACCACCAGGTCGACCACCCGCGTCGAGATCTCCTCGGCGGTGGACTCCAACTGGATCCGCTCGTCGGGATGCAGCGGCGTGAGTTCGTCGAAGAAGACCCGGGTGGTGAGCTTGGCCGGATCCTCGCCGTTGATCGCCTCGACCCGCAGCAGCGCGAAGTACCGCTCGCTCTCCTTGGGCGGCCGGATCTGACCGGCCACGCTCATCCCGTTGCGGAGCCCGAACCGCCGGATCTGGCTCGGGGAGACGTAGATGTCGTCGGGACAGGAGAGGTAGTGGAAGTCGGCGCTGCGGAGGAATCCGAACCCATCGGGCAGGATCTCGAGCGTGCCCTCGCCGAACATCAGCCCGTTGAGCTTGATCCGTTCCTTGAGGATCCGGAAGACGATGTCCTGCTTCTTGGCCCCCGTCACGTCGCCGATCTGCTCCTGTCGCGCCAGTTCGACCAACTCCTGCATCGAGAGTTTCTGCAGGCTGGCGATCGAGGGATCGCCCTTCTTGAGCGCTTCGTAGTGGCTCGTGACGTCGAGGCCCTCGCGAACCTCTTCGGCGATCTCCTCCGCCAGGCTCATCGGCTCGCGTTCCATCTCCGGCGACGACGGCTCCACGCTGGGGTCGGTCATGAAAACCTCGCTGGCTCGCGGCTGGGCGGGCCTGACACGATTGAACAGGGATTGGCGGGGGGGGTGACGAGACCTTCGGCCCCGTCGCGGCGGCGCGACCGGCACACGGAAGGCTGACAGGAACCCCAGGCGGGAACCGGCAGGCTCTCGAATATTCGCCGCTCACTGACCGCGGCGAATCGCCGCCTTGCGGCGGATGGATTCGATGACCTGACCGACTTGAGACTGAGTATACGCCGGATCCCCGGAGGCATCCACGACGTGGGTTTTTTCCGGCGGCGGCGGGCGGTAGCCGCGCTCCCAGGCCCGTTCCCTGGCCTGCCGTTGCAGCCGCGGCCAGCCTCGGAGATCGACCCGTCGCGCCCGCTCCACCTCGTCGCACTCCACCCTCACGAGCCGATCACAACGCCGATCCCAGCCCGCCTGCATCAACAGCGGAACATCGAGCACGACGAGGGACGGTGCGCCGGTGAGCGGGGGCGTCGCGGCGATCGCCGCGAGTCGCTCGTCGATCCGCCGGCGGACCCGTGGATGCACGATCGCCTCCAGGGCGGCGAGGGCCGCGCCGTGGGCCGGCGTGGGGCCGAAGACCCGCTCAGCAACGAGCGGCCGGCGGACGGCGCCCGCGGCGTCGAGCACCTCGGCGCCGAACAGATCCGCGATCGCCGCCACGACCTCGGGCTCGGCGAGCACCTCGTGGGCGATCCGATCGGCGTCGATCACCTCCGCGCCCAGGTCGGCCATCGCCCGGGCGACGGTGGATTTGCCCGCCCCGATCTTTCCCACGATCCCCACGACGATCATCAGTCGCACTCCGCCCAGGTCGCCCCGTGGCTCACCGACACCTCGAGCGGCACGGTGAGCGTCATCGCCTCCTTCATCTCCACCACCACGAGCGGCTCGACCGCCGCTACCTCGGCCTCCGGCGTCTCGAGCAGGAGTTCGTCGTGAATCTGGAGCACGACGGCAGCTTGGAGCCCGTCCGCCCGCAGCCGCGCGGCCACCCGCAGCATCGCCAGCTTGATCAGGTCGGCGGCCGAGCCCTGCACGACCGTGTTGACGGCCGTCCGCTCGGGCAGCGTGAGGGCCGGCACGCCGGCCGCATTCCGGCGCTTGGCCCGCTCGCGGACGCCGGCGATCGCCCGGCGGCGGCCCAAGATCGTGGTCACGTGCCCGTCGCGGCGGCAGCGGTCGAGCACATCGTCCATGAAGGCGGCCGCGCCGGCGAAGGCGGCGAGGTAAGCGGCGATGAAGGCCGCGGCCTCCGCCTGCGGGATCCCGAGGCTCTTGCCCAGGCCGAAGCCGCTCTGGCCGTAGAGGATCCCGAAGTTGACCGCCTTGGCCGTGCGCCGCATCGCACCGGTCACATCGGCCGGCTCCACGCCGTGCACCGCCGCGGCCGTGCGGACGTGGATGTCTTCCCCCGACGCGAAGGCCTCCTTCATGGCGGCGTCACCCGAGAGGTGGGCCAGCACCCGCAGTTCGATCTGGGAGTAGTCGGCCGCCACGAACCGCCAGCCCGGCTCGCCGGGAATGAAGGCGGCCCGGATCTGCTGCCCTTCGTGGGTGCGGATCGGGATGTTCTGCAGGTTCGGGTCGCTCGAGCTCAACCGGCCGGTGGCGGTGACCGTCTGGTTGAAGGTGGTGTGGATCCGGCCGGTGCCGGGATCGACGAGCGCCGGCAGCGCATCCACGTAGGTGCTCTTGAGCTTGGCATACTTGCGGTGCTCGAGCAGCTTGGCGGGCAGCGGGTGGAGCGGGGCGAGTTCCTCGAGCACCTCCGCGTCGGTGCTCGGGCCCGTCTTCGTCCGCTTCACGACCGGTAGCCCGAGCTCGTCGAAGAGCACCGTCCGCACCTGCACGGGCGAGGCGATCAGGAAAGAGTGACCGGCGAGCGCCTGGATCTCCTCCTCGAGCGCGGCCAGCTTCGTGGCATACTCCGTCGAGAGCGCGGCGAGCACCCGCTCGTCGATCCGCACGCCGCGACACTCCATCTCGGCGAGCAGGCCGGCCAGCGGCATCTCGATGTCGGAGAAGAGCGGCATCAGGCCGGCCTCCTCGAGCGGCGCCGGCAGCACGCGGGCAAGCTCCGCCACGGCCCGGCAGTGGGCCGCCGCCGAGGTCGCGTCGCCCGGCCGCTCGAAGGCGGCCTCGGCGGCGGCGTCGCCGGGCACCAGGCCGCCGAGCCCGTGCCGCCGGCAGGTCTCGGCGAGGCCGAGGTTTCGCTCGCCCGCCTCGAGCAGATAGGCGGCCAGCAGCGTGTCGAACGACCGGCCGCCGAGCGTGAGCCCGAGCGTGCGGAGGGCGACGTCGTGCCGCTTGAGGTCGTGGCCTTGCTTGGCGACGCCGGCGTCGGCCAAGAGCTCGCGGAGCGGCCCGCAGCCCACAAGCTGCTCGGCGGTGAACCACGCGACCAGATCGCCGCCGGCCAGTGCCAGGCCGAGCGGCCGCGTCATCGGAGTGGCTTTGTCGGGCAGCGCGGCGCAGACGACCAGCGGCGCGAGCGGCCGCAGCCGTGCGACCGCCGCTGCAGCCGCCGCGTCATCGGCCGGCGCGACGATCTCCGCGACGGGAGCCACGGGCGGCTCGTCCTGCCCCTCATCTCCCATGTCGAA
>CAMCPF010000091.1 GCA_945876515.1 Candidatus Kuenenia stuttgartensis | reverse complement strand
AGTGCCGCCAGCGGAGCGTGGCCCGGCCGGCGGCGGCGGTGACCGCGAACGACCGGCCTGCGTCGCCGCTCGTCCAGCGAGGCTGGTCTCCCTCGGGCGACCAGTCGCTCCAGGCGTCGGGCCATCCCGCCGCCCGCAAGGGCTCGGCGACGTGCCGGCTGTCGTGCACGCACTGCAGCATCGCCCGCAGCTTGTCGGGCGGCTTGCGGGCGATCGCAAACTCGCCGTCGTCGCGGCTGGTCCAGATGTCGCCGCCGGCGATCGCCACCGTCTCCCCCGGCAGGCCCACCAGCCGCTTGATGTAGTTGATCCGGGCATCCTCCGGATACTTGAAGACCACCACGTCCCAGCGGGCGGGCTCGACGAAGTCGTAGGTGAACTTCTCGACGATGATCCGGTCGCCGGTGAACGGGGGATACGCGTGCTCGTACTTGCCGGAGGCGTCGGTGAGCCTCGTCACGGCGCCGCAGTTGGGGCAGCGGGCCTGCTTCACGAAGGCTCGCGGGTCGATCCGACAGTTCGCGTCATCGAGCTCGGCGCTCGAGCCGACCTGGAAGTCGTCGCCGCAGGTCTCGCAGGTGAGGTCGCGGTGACGGCCCATGAGCGTGGGGGCCATCGAGCCGGTCGGGATCACGAAGGCTTCCGCCTCGAACGAGCGGAACAGGAGCGCCAGCACGAACGCCACCACGATCGACTCGACCGTCTCGCGGCCGTATCCCAGCGGCGACTGGATGATGTCGCCGGGCCGGGGCGGGCCGGCCGGCGGGAGCGTCGGGCCAGCGGGCTTGGTCATCGGCGGCTCAGTTCAGTTCGAAGGTCGCCATGCCGTTCTCGGGCAGCATTCCCCCCACGGCCACGCCGAGCGTGCTCTGGGAGTTGTACTTCGCCGCAAGCGGCTTGCCGTCGGCTCCGGTGCCGGTGATCTCGACGCGGTAGAGGCCGCAGTTGATGCCGGGGTACTCGCTGCCGGGGATCGTGACCATGCTCATGCCCGACTGGTCGGTCTTGCCCGAGGCCTCCTTGATGCCGCCACCCATGCAGGCCTCGGGCACGAGCCGGATCTCGGCGCCGGAGAGCGGCTTGCCCTTGTGCGACACCTGGAAGGCGACGCTCGTGATCGCGACCTTCGAGTCGCGGACTTCCTCGAGCCACTTCACGAGCTCGGCCTGCGACACCTTCTTGTCCTTGTCGGTGTCGAGCACGACGCGGCCGAAGGCGAGCGCCGGCAGTTTGTCGAGGTCGCCAGCCGCCGCCGCGACCGCCGCGGGATCGAGCGGCGGGGCGGGGATCCGCGCCGGCCGGGATGGGCCGCAGCCGATCGTGGCGGCTGCCAGCAGGAGGACGGCACGGGAAACCGAAGACAAGTCGCGGGGCAGCATCGATCGTTCCCGGAGAGTGGCGGCGGTCTCCCACGACCGCCGGACCCGGAGTCTACAGCCCCGGCGTGGGGTCGCTCAAACGAGGGCCGGCGGGTGCTGCGGCTCGGCTCAGTCCGCCACGAGATCGGCCACCGTCGTTTCCACGTCGGCGTACGTGAAGGGGCGGCCGAGCTCCCGCGCGGCCATGTCGTCGTCGTAGCGGACGGCGAGCGAGCCGTCGGGCTTCCAGATGAAGATCGCCGGCACGCTCACGAGGTCGAGTTTCCGATACAGGCTGTCGGCCTCTTCGCTCGAGAGCAGATTGACCACCTTCCCGGCGCCGACCTTCTCGAGGAAGGCCTCGACCGGCGGCACGAGGTCGCCCGGCTTCCCCAGCCCGTCGTAGTCGAAGCAGAGCGAGAGGCACCGGACACGGTCGCCGTGGGCGGCGGCCAGCTTCACGAGCCCCGGAAACTCCTTCACGCACGGTGGGCAGGAGGTGCTCCAGCAGTCGAGCACTACCACCTTGCCGCGGTGTCGCTCGACCTCCTGCATGAGACCGGCGTGATCGACGAGCCGGACCTTCACGGGGGCCTGGCTGGCGGGCGAGCCGCTCGTAGCCGGCGGGACTGCCGCCGGGGCCGGGATCCCGCCGCCGGTCGCGTCGCCTTGCCGCTGGCCCCCGCAGCCGGTGAGGATCATGGCCGCGACCACCGTGACCACCGCCCCCGAGCCGGGACCCCAACCCGCCATGCCTCGCTTCGAGCACATTCGCCACAAGCTCCCGGAGGTGCCCGCGGTCGCCCGCGAGCTGGTCGTGGCCTGCCCGCCGATGCGGAGCCACGTCAATCTCTCGCATATCGTACGAACCTGCGGCTGCTTCGGCATCCGCCGCGCGATCGCCTGCGAGGCCGCCGGCGTCGCTTGCCGAACCCGTTCGAGGCACGTGACAATCGAGAGATGAACGACCCGATCGGTTTTTACCGCGGCTTCCAGCAGCTCCTGCGGACGCGGGCGATCAGGGCCGTGCTCACGTCGGGCATGGCCTGCGTCGAATATGGACTGCAGCAGAACACCAAGGACACCGACTGGATCCTCGAGCCGGAGGGGATCGACCGACTCGCGGACCTGTTCGGTGAGTTGGAGCGGGGCGTCAGTGGGGCCAACTGGCGGGTCTCCTACCGCGGCCTGTTCGGGGCACCGCTGGCCCGGGAGTATCTGGAAGGGGGCTGGACGAGCCATCTCGTGGCCCGCCAGAGCCCCGAGGCGGTCGATCGTCACCTCGATTTCTTCGGCCGTGCACCGCGGCTGGGAGCCGCCTGGAGGCTGAACACGGAAGGCGGTATCGCCACCCGTGACGTCGTCGCCCGGATGAAGAAGACCGACCGCCCCAAGGACTGGCCGCTGGTCAACGGGCTCGCGATCCAGGCCTTCTTCGAAGGTGAGCCCGGGGCGGTCCTGCACCTCCGCGAGCCGGGCATCCTCGAGGAAGCCTGGGAGCGAACACCCGCCGACCTGCGCGATTCCTTCGCCCGCGAGCGGCCGCTGCTGGCGGTGTTGCCACAGCGTGACGAGGCAGCAATCGAGCGACTGCTCCTGGTCGAGCAGATGCTGTGGCAGTGCATCAATCGCGAGCGCTACCTTGTTTACCAGCAAGCCTGGAAGGATTTTTACCGCGCCTGGCAACGCGACCGGATCGGGGAATGGCCGACCGCGGAGCCGTTCCTTCGACAGCACCGTCGCGTCTGTGATGCGGCCCGCGTTCATGGCCTGCCGCCCGCCCCGCTGGCGAACGAGGCGACGCGGCAGGCGATTTACGACCGGGGTCGCGAGCGGGCCGCCGCGCTCGTGGCGGCGGCCCCCGCCGAACTCGCGCTCGTGTCCATGCCGCTGGATACAATCCTGCCATGAATCCCTCTGAATCCTTCGGGCGACAGCCAGTGGATGCACCGGCCGGCGGCGGCACGGCCGGCCGGCCGCGCGACCGCGTCTACCCGGATCGGTATTACGAGATCCTCGCCCGAGACCTGGGCGAGGAGCGAGCCCGCTGGGCGAGGCTTCCCTATGAGGAGCGGATGCGGGAGCTCGCCTGGTATCACGCCCACTGCAACACGCCCGACGACCTCTCCCTCTGGCCGGCGGAACTCGACGGTGGCGTGGACCGCCCCTGACGGTCAGGCGGAGGGCTCGGAGATCGTGTTCACCGCAGCGGTGCCCTCCGTTCGGGCGGACGTCCGATCGGCCCAGTCCTGAGCGCTCTTCTGCCGCGAGTCGTGTGTGTCCAAGTTCGAACACATTCGCCACAAGCCCCCGGAGGTGCCCGCGGTCGCCCGCGAGCTGGTCGTGGCCTGCCCGCCGATGCGGAGCCACGTCAATCTCTCGCATATCGTACGAACCTGCGGCTGCTTCGGCATCCGCCGCGTGATCGCCTGCGGGGCCGCCGGGCTGCACGGCCGGATCGCCCGCGATGGAGCCGACCAGGTCTCCCTCGAGATCCACCGCAGCCTGCCGCCGGTGCTCGACCGGCTGCGCGCGGAAGGCTGGGAGATCGTGGGGCTCGAACAGGCGACCTGCTCGGAGCCCTTGTTCACGTTTCGCTTCGCCGCGCGGACGGTGCTGGTGGTGGGCAACGAGCGGACGGGCCTGACCGCGGAGGAGCTCGCCCGGCTCGACCGGGTGGCCGAGATCCCGATGGCCGGCCTGCCCCACAGCCTCAATGCCGCCACGGCGACGGCCGTCGCCGTCTATGAATACTGCCGCCAGTGGCCCGCCGGCGGCGGAGGCGGCCCGTGACGCTCGTGATCGGCACCGACGAGGCGGGCTACGGGCCGAACCTCGGGCCGCTGGTGATCGGGGCGACGGCCTGGCGGGTGGCCACGGAACCGGCTAAAGCCGAGGGCGTGCTCTCGGCCGCGCTTGCCGCGGCCGAGGCGGCGGTCGGCGGTCGGCTGTGGGGTGACTCCAAACAGATCTATCGCGCCGGCACCGGCTTCGACCTGCTGGAGCGGGGCGTGCTCGCGGCCCTCGCGGTCGCCGGCGCCGGCTCGCCCGAGACCTGGCGGGAGCTCGCGACTGCGGTCGGCAGCGACGGCGGCGACGCGATCCCGGAGCGGGCGGCGCTTGAGGCGCTCGCCCTGCCGCGGCACCGGTCGGCCGGCGGGATGGCTGAGGTGGCCAGGGCCGTCGGTGAGGCGCTCGCGTCGCGGGGCGTCACGGTGGTCGCGGTCCGCAGCCGGGTGGTGACGCCGGCCGAGTTCAACGGCCTGCTCGATCGCGGACTCAACAAGAGCGACATCCTCTCGGCCGCCACGCTCGACCTCGCCGCGGGCCTCGAGGCCGCGGTGGCCACCGCCGAGCCGGTCGTCATCTGGTGCGATCGGCACGGGGGACGACGGCGATACGCGCCGCAGGTCTCGCGGGCGTTCGCCGCGCCGCTGGTCCAACCGATCGAGGAGACTCCACTGCGGAGCGCATACCGCCTGGGTCCGGGTCGAACCATCGAGTTCACCGTCGGCGGCGAAGCGCGGCTGCCGGTCGCGGTGGCCAGCATGACGGCCAAGTATGTCCGCGAGCTGGCCATGCTGGGCTTCAACGCCTGCTGGGCCGAGCGCCAGCCGGGCCTGGCCGCCACGGCCGGGTATCCCGTCGACGCTTCCCGCTGGCGGCAGGAGGCGGCGGCCGTGGTCGAGCGGGCCGGCGTTCCCTGGGACGCGATCTGGCGGCGGGCCTGACGCCGGCTTGCGGCGGCGACGAGTGGCCATGAGAATCGTACTATGCCCACGCTCACCACCCGGCTCTACATCGTCCGTCACGCCGTCGCCGAAGACGCGGCGAGCGGCGTGCTGGATCACGATCGCCGCCTCACGCCCAAGGGCCGCAAGCGGTTTGCCCGGATGGTGGAGCGGCTCGTCGGCCGCGGCCTGGAGATCGATCTCATCGCCACGAGTCCACTCGTCCGGTGCCGTGAGACGGCGGAAATCCTGGCCGCCGGTCTCGGGGGAGCGGCCAAGCTGGAGGTGGTGGCGGCGCTGGCTCCCGGATCCGACTGGCAAGCGCTGGTGGAGTGGACGGTGCAGCAGGACGCGGGCCGCGTCGCCTGGGTCGGCCACGCCCCCTGCGTGGGCCGGCTGGTGGCGGTCTCGATCGGCGACGGCTCGGCGGCGGTGCGGATGGGGAAGGGGGCGATCGCCGCGATCGCGCTCGATGACGGGCCTGGCCAGCCGGGTGAACTCGACTGGCTCGTCACGCCCGAGGTGCTGGGCCGCCGTCGCTAGGGGCGGTTTTCCCGGGCCGGATCGCGGTCTATCATGGGCCGTCGGCGGGACGCAGTCGCCCGCTTCCCGATTCAGTCGTTCACCTGTCAGGAGTCTGTGTCGTGTCGTACCGCGTCAGCATCATCCGGAAGAGTGCCGCCTGCCTGGCCCTCGCGACCGTGTTCGTCGCCGGCTGTGCCCCTCAGGGCGCCCAGAAGGTGAAGGAGGAGGTCGTCGAGATCGAGGAGATCGAGATGGCTCCGGTCGAGCCGGCCAAGGAGCCCACGGCCGCCGGCGAGGCCGCACGCAAGGCGATGGACGAGGAGAAGGCGGCCGCCGACAAGGCAATCGACGAGGCCGCCAAGTCGAGCACCCCAGCTGCGGAGCCGCAGGCCGAGCCGCCCATGAAGGAAGAGCCCGCCCCCGAGCCTGCCGCCGAAGGCAAGCCGGCGGCGGAGCCCGAGGCGCAGTCGGAGCCCAAGCCTGCGGCCGATGAGAAGCCCGCTGCCGACGAGAAGCCCGCTGCCGACGAGAAGCCCGCTGCCGATGAGAAGCCCGCTGAGGCCGCGAAGGCGGACGTGACGACGGAGAAGGTGCTCCTCGGCGACCCGTCGCTGACGGCGGGCGTGCCCGGCACCGGGGCGATCACCCTCGAGCAGATCGACGCCTGGCTCGCCGATCCGAAGAACCACACCGTGCTGGAACCCGGGTTGCCGCTGGGGCTCTCGCAGGGCGCCGGGCAGATCCAGGGCCTGTCCGAGAACCCGCTCACCCGGGCGAAGATCGAACTCGGCCGCCAGCTCTACTTCGATAAGCGGCTCTCGGCCGACTCCACGATCTCGTGCGCCAGCTGCCACGACCCGTCGATGGGCTACTCAGCCAACACGCAGACGGGCGTGGGCATCCGCGATCAGAAGGGGGGCCGCAACTCACCGGTCTCGTTCAACCGGATCCTCTCGGGCCCGCAGTTCTGGGACGGTCGCGTCGATTCGCTCGAGGCCCAGGCGGTCGGGCCGATCGCCAACCCGACCGAGATGGGCTTTACCCACGAGGGTGTGGTCAAGCGGCTGGGCGAGATTCCGGTCTACCGGAAGCAGTTTGACGCCGTCTTTGGCGACCTCACCATCGACCGCGTGGGGCAGGCCATCGCCGCCTTCGAGCGGGCGCTCGTGACCGAGCCCGCCCCCTTCGACTACTACGAGCAGTTCCTGCCATTTACGAAGATGGACGAGGAGGACATCGCCGACGACGAGGAGCTCGCGGCCAAGTTCGCCGCGGCCAAGGCCGCCGTCGAAGCCCACCCGATGAGCGACTCGGCCAAGCGTGGTCGCGATCTCTTTTTCGGGAAGGCCAACTGCACAGCCTGCCACGTGGGGGCCAACCTGGCTGACGAGAAGTATCACAATCTCGGCGTGGGCATGGACAAGGCCGAGCCCGACCTCGGCCGATTCGTGGTCACCAAGGACGAGAAGGACACGGGCGCCTTCAAGACGCCGACGATCCGCAACGTGGCCCAGTCCGGGCCGTACATGCACGACGGCTCCCAGGCCACGCTCGAGGAGGTGGTGGAGTGGTACGACAAGGGCGGCCACCCCAATCCCCACCTGAGCGACAAGATCAAGCCGCTGAACCTGACCGATCAGGAGCAGGCCGATCTGGTCGAGTTCATGAAGGCCTGCACGAGCGACACGCCGCCCGTGGAGTCCGGCCGGCTGCCGATCGCGGCCGACCTGTGAGCGGCACGAGGACGCTCGTGCCCTTGGCTGAGGCTCGGCAGCCGTTCTATGCGGGTGTCGATCTCGGGGGCACGAACATCAAGGCGGCTCTCGTGGACGACCTCGGTCGGGTCGTCGCCTTCCACACCGAGAAGACCCACGCCGACCGCGGGCCCGAGGACGCGGCGGCGCGGATGGGCGAGGCGGTGCACGTGCTGGCCCGCCGGGCCGGACTGGCCACCGCCGAGCTTGCGGCCGTCGGCGTCGGCTCGCCGGGACCGCTCGATCTTCAGGCTGGCACGATCGTGCGGGCCGGCAACCTCGTGGGCTGGGACAACTTCCCGCTCCGGGATCGCGTGGCTGCCCACTGCGGCCTGCCGGTGACGTTCGCCAACGACGCCAATGCCGCCGCCTTCGGTGAGTTCTGGGTGGGCGCCGGCCGCGAGTACGACTCGCTCGTGCTCCTGACGCTCGGCACGGGCGTCGGGGGCGGGATCATCATCGGCGACCTGAACGTGGAGGGGGCCCACAGCCACGGGTCCGAATGCGGCCACATGATCGTGGATCCGGCCGAGACGGCTCGGATGTGCCCCTGCGGCCACTCAGGCCACCTGGAGGCCTACTGCAGCGCGAAGTCGCTCGTGGCGCGGGCCGAGGAGGCGATCGCGGCCGGGGCTACCGGCGCGCTCGCCGCCGCCGTGGCCGCCGGCGAGCCGCTCACGCCGATCCTCGTGGGCCGGGAGGCGGAGGCGGGCGACGGCCTGGCGACCGAACTCGTGATGGAGACGGCCCGCTGGCTGGGAATCGGGATGGTGTCGCTCCTCCATGCGATCGATCCCGAGGCGGTGATGATCGGCGGGGCGATGACCTTCGGGGGCGAGAAGGCTCCGGTGGGCCGGGCCTTCCTGGAGCGGGTTCGGGCGGAGGTGCGGCGCCGCACGTTTCCCACGCTCGCGGAGAAGACCGTGATCGGCTACGCCAGCCTCGGGGGTGACGCCGGCTCGATCGGAGCCGCGGGCCTGGCCCGCCTCGCGGCCGGGAAGCGGTAGACTCCAGTTCATGCCCATCGACTGCAAACACATCCGCAACTTCTCGATCATCGCCCACATCGACCACGGCAAGAGCACGCTCGCCGACCGGCTGCTCGAGGCCACCGGCACGGTGGAAAAGCGGCAGCTCAAGGAGCAGATGCTCGACGACATGGAGCTCGAGCGGCAGCGAGGGATCACGATCAAGGCCCGGGCGGTGCGGATGGAGTGCCGCCACGCCGGCGAGCGGTACGAACTCAACCTGATCGACACCCCCGGTCACGTCGATTTCCACTACGAGGTTTCCCGCAGCCTGGCCTGCTGCGAGGGGGCGTTGTTGCTGGTGGATGCCTTCCAGGGCGTCGAGGCCCAGACGGTGGCCAATGCCTACGCGGCGATCAACCAGAACCTCGCGATCGTGCCGGTGATCAACAAGGTGGACCTCGTCCACGCCCGGGTGGATGAGGTGCTCCTGGAAATGGAGCAGAGCCTGGCGATCGAGCCCGACGAGGTGCTGAAGGTCAGCGCCAAGACCGGCCTCGGCATCGAGGGGCTCCTGGCGGCGATCGTGGAGCGGATCCCGCCGCCCCAGGGCGACCCCGGGGCGGTGCTGCGGGCGATGATCTTCGACAGCCACTATGACAGCTACCGCGGCGCCATCACCTACGTGAGGCTGATCGACGGCACGATCAAGAAGGGGCAGAAGATCCGCTTCCTCCGCACCGGCACCACCCACGAGGTGCTCGAGCTCGGCCAGTTCGTGCCGCAGCGG
>CAMCPF010000090.1 GCA_945876515.1 Candidatus Kuenenia stuttgartensis | reverse complement strand
GATACCTCACGATCAAGGCCTCGAGGTTCGCCGAAGGCGGGGTCAGGATCGTGTTTTCAGGAGTCTGCCCTGCCGATTCTCGCCGCGCGGGGACGCCGTTGCGCAGGTTAAGCCACGGAGAGACGTTGGAGACACCGCCCCCGGCACGTGACTGGAAACGCACTCGATAACCGTTGGCCTTGAGGTCGTCGCTCGGATTCATCGCGCCGCCAGGGCAGGGAACGACCGCCGGAGGCATGCCAATTCCCTCGTGCACGGTCACACCGAGCCGAGTATTCGCCGCGTCGGCCTCAATGATGACGGCGGCGCCCTCCACCCGCCCTAGGGCCCGGCTCTGGGCCGCGAGCAGCATCGAAGCAAACTCCTGGGCCATCCGCCGCGGGGTCATGTTCGGCCTGCTGCCCGCCAACACCAGGCCGAACAGGGCTGCCATCAGTCCAGCCACCACCAATAATTCGATGATTGTGAAACCGACACGATGACGGTTCATTTCCCCACCCCCAAGCCGACGTTCGCAATGTTGTCTTCCCGACTATCGGGTTGGGCGTCGAGGCCGCCGAGGGTGGTGATCGGAGCGATCTGGGGATTCCCGCAGTTGGCAGCCATCGCCAAGTAGGATGCCGCGTTGATCTGAGTCGATCCCTTCTTGTCAGGTCCGCCCGAGAACACCAGCGGCCGCATCGTTCCTCCGGGAGCCGCAGCCGGCCCCCCGTCAAATGGAGGAGTCGTCGAGAAGTACTTCACGCCTAACGGTGCCTCAAATCCGCCCGGCCAGAGCACGTAATGAATGGGCTCGCCCCAGGCATCCAAAAACTCGGGTGCGCCATCACCATCTGTGTCGCCCTTTGGAGACAGTTCCAGGCTCGCGCATGCGAGGCAATCAGCCAAGCCGCCCTGCATCACGATCATGAACAAGCACTCGGCACTCGAGTACTGGTCGGTGGGCTGCACGACGTCGAGCGTGGCGACGTAGCGGCGATGACGTGCGGATGCGAACTTCGAAGAGTTTGCCTTCATGTGGCGAATCTCTGCCCAGCTGTCGGGCATGTCAGCCGTGATGATTTGCCGCAGCACCGCACCGCGGTCACCGGTAAGCGCGGAGGTGGCGGAGTTGGACTCACAGGCCACGAAGTGCCGCTGCAGGATGACATCGATCGCATTGATCGTCGCGATGGTTTTCTGCTTCGCTCCGCTCGACCTTGCGGCTGAAAGACCGGCACCCATCAGCGCCATGAGCGCCAGGATGATGGTGATCGCGACGAGCAGTTCGACGAGCGAGAATGCATTGCGACGCATGGGCCACCTTCGGGCAGGTTTTCCTTCAGGACAGGTCGTTGATCAGCTTGATGAGCGGCATGAACAGGGCCACGACGATGAAGCCAACGGCGCCGCCGAGGAAGATGATCAGGAGCGGCTCCATCAGGCTCGTGAGGCTTTCGGTCAGCACGGCAACTTCTTCGTCGTACGTGTCGGCCACCTTATAGAGCATCGTGTCCAATTCCCCGGACTCTTCACCCACGTCCACCATGTTGACGACGAGGTCGTCCACGACGGGCTTCTTGTAGCGGGTGAGATACAGCAGGGCCCCGACGCCGGGCATGAACAACGTCCAAAAGAACATCGCCACCGCATTGAATGGCGGAACGGCATAGGTCTTGAGCGGCTTTGCGATGGCATCGCCATCGCGAATCGCATCGGAGGTCTTCTGGAACAGCCGCTCGAACATCATGTTGCCCGAGGTCTCCTTGGTGATGTTGATGGCCTCAAGGATCGGCACGCCACTTGCGAGCAGGGTGCCGAGCGTGCGCGACGACCGGGAGAGGATGTTCTTTTCGACGAGTTGGCCGAAGATCACCATCTTGAGCACGAACAGGTCCCAGCCGAAGCGGCCGTAAGGAATCAGCTTGATCGCTTTGATCGTCAGCATGAAGGCGATCGGGATCAACGGCAGGAGATACCAGTAGTTGACCGTAAAGTTGGAGATGTCGATCAGCGTCTGCGTCATCGCGGGCAGTTCACTGTCGAAGTCGTCGAAGATCTTTTTGAACTGGGGCACGATCTTGATCATGATGAACGCCAGGATGCCCACTGCGACCATCACGACGACGATCGGGTAGACGAGCGCACCCTTGACCTTCCGTTTGAGGGCCTGGCTCCGCTCCATGAACTCGGCCAAACGACGGAGGATCACCTCGAGCGCGCCGCCGGCTTCGCCGGCGCGGATCATGTTGCAATACAGGCGGTCGAAGGCCTTGGGGCTCTTGGCGAGCGCCTCGGAGAGGGTCGAGCCCCCTTCGATCTCATCGCATACGTCGAGCAGGGAATTCTTGAGGCGGCCGGGCTTTTGCATGTCCGCGAGCAATTTCAGGCTCCGCAGGATCGGCAGTCCGGCATCCTGCAGGATTGAGAGTTGGCGGGTGAAGAGCGTGAGTTCCTTCGTGCTGACGCCGCCGATGGCGAAGGTGCGGCCTGGTTTGCGGCCACCGCCACCGGCCGGAGCGGCCTTGGCCTTGCGGGCCTTGAGCTTGGTGACCATGTAGCCCATCGAGCGGATCGTGGCCTGGGCCTCCGCCTCATTGGCGGCGTCCACGGTGTCGCGGATCTCCTTCCCGGTGGCTGCGTCGATGGCTTCGAATTGGAACGTGGGCATGCCTTGCTTCCTCAGGCTTCGAGAATGGTCTCGCGGATCACTTCGTCGGCCGTCGTCTCCCCCTTGAAGATGCTCTCCATTCCGGAGTCACGGAGGGTGACCATTCCGGCGCGGCGGGCTGCTTCACGGAGGTCTTCGGTGGAGGCGTTGCGCATCACCATGTCGCGCAGTTCGTCGTTCATGATCAAGAGTTCGAACAGACCCTTCCGCCCCTTGTAGCCGGTGCGATTACACCGTTCGCACCCTTTGCCGCGATAGAACTTCCGGCCCACGATCTGGTCGGAGGAAAGTTCAAGATCGGCGAGCACGTCGGCCCCCGGGATCACCTCCTCACGGCAGCCCACGCAAATGCGGCGGACAAGCCGCTGGGCAAGGATGGCCTCGACCGTCGCCGTGATCAGAAATGGGGGAACCCCCATGTCGCGTAAGCGCGTCACGGTCGAGGGGGCGTCGTTCGTGTGGAGCGTCGAAAACACCATGTGGCCGGTGAGCGACGCTTGGACGGCGATCTCGGCGGTCTCGACGTCGCGGATCTCGCCCACCAGGATGCGGTCGGGATCCTGGCGAAGGATCGCCCGGAGGCAGGCTGCGAACGTGTTGCCGATCTCCGCGTCGATCGGCACTTGAATGATGCCGTCGATGTCGTACTCCACCGGATCTTCGGTGGTGATGAGCTTGTCTTCAATTTCGTTGAGCTCGGACAGCGCGGAGTAGAGCGTGGTCGTCTTGCCCGAACCGGTCGGGCCAGTGACCAGCACGATGCCGTTGGGACGCTTGATGATCTCGCGGAATTTGCGGAGCATCGGCGCCTCCATGCCGACCTTCTCGAGGTCCAGCGAGACGACGCCGCGGTCGAGCACCCGCATCACGACGCTCTCGCCGAACAGCGTCGGCAGCACGCTCACTCGCAGGTCCACCGGGTGGCCACCCACGGTGAGCTCGATCCGGCCGTCCTGCGGCAGCCGGCGCTCGGCGATGTCGAGGTTGGCCATCACCTTGATCCGGGTGGTGATCGCGAAGGCGAGGTGCTTGGGAGGCGGAACCATTTCCTGGAGCACGCCGTCGGCCTTGAGCCGGATCCGGAACTCCGTCTCGAAGGGCTCGAAGTGAATGTCGCTGGCTCCGTCACGGATCGCCAACAACAGCACCATGTTGAGGAGCTTTCGCACCGGGGCGCTCTCGGCCAGCGCCTCGACGCTGGTGAGGTCGTTGACCCCATCGCGGCCGGCGGCTGCCGCCTTGGCGGCAAGATCATCGTCCTGCTCGAGATCCTCGACCAGCGACTCAACGCTGTCGGCCTCCGACGAGAAACTCTTCTCGATCGCCTTGGTGATCTCAGCCTCGGTGGCCACGCAGACGTGGATGTCGTAGCCCAGCAGGGTTCGGAGCTCGTCCGCGATCTGGATCTTCTGGGGCTCGGCCGAGGCGATCGTCAGCTGGTTGCCCGCGAGCTTGATGGGGACGACCCGGTACAGCTGGGCCATCGGTTCGCTGATCGCGGCCAGGGCGTCCGCTGGGATCTCGCGGTCATAGAGGGAGACGAAGGTGGTGCCCCACTGCTCGGCGAGGGCCTCGCCTAGTTGTTCCTCGCTGTAGAAGCCAAGCGCGAGCCCTACCCGCCCCAGCAGTTCGCCGCGGGAGGGCTGCTCTTCCAGCATCGTCTCGAGCTGCTGCTCGTTGACGAGGCCGAGGTCGAGAAGGATCTGTCCGATTCGCTTGAGTGCCATGGGTTTGCCTGAGTGGTTCGGCGCTCCACCGTGTCAGCGGTTCGTTTCCTTGGCGGCCCGCCGCGCGACCGTTTCGTCGTCGTCGAAGAGGCCCTGCTTGGCGTTGGTGATCCGGCGTTCCAACTCGTCGACATTTTGCGCCTTGGCGAGGACGTCCTCCTCCGTCACCTTGCGTTCACTCCAGAGGCGGAACAGATCGTCGTCGAGCAGACGCATGCCCTTCTTGGCTCCAGTCTGAATCGCGGAGTTGATCCGGAACGTCTTGTTCTCACGGATCAGGTTGCCGATTCCAGAGTCGACCACGAGTACCTCGTAGGCCGCACACCGGCCGCCGCCGATCTTCGGCAGCAGCGTCTGGGAGACCACCCCGAGGATCGCCGTCGAGAGCTGGGTGCGAATCTGTTCCTGTTGATTGGTGGGAAATGCGTCGATGATCCGATTGACCGTACCCTGAGCACCCGTGGTGTGGAGCGTGCCGAACACGACGTGGCCAGTCTCGGCTGCGGAGATCGCCGCCTCAATCGTCTCCAGATCGCGGAGCTCGCCCACGAGGATCACGTCCGGATCCTGACGCAGGGCCCGCCGCAGCGCCTCCGAGAAGGAGGGGACGTCGGTGCCGATCTCGCGCTGGTTGACCGTGCTCTTCTGGGAATAGTGATAGAACTCGATCGGATCCTCGACCGTGATGATGTGGTGGTCAAAGTTGCGATTGATGTAGTCGATCAGGGCGGCCAGCGTGGTGCTCTTTCCCGAGCCGGTCGGGCCAGTGACGAGGAACAGCCCGCGGGGCCGTGTGACCAGCTTCTTGCAAACCTCCGGCACGCCGAGTTGCTCCGGCGTGAGGAGTTTGTTGGGGATCTGGCGCAGCACCATCGCAATCTGGCCGCGCTGTTTGAATACGCTGACGCGGAAGCGGGCCAAATCCTTGAAGGCGAAGCCGAAGTCGGTGCCACCCTTCTCGGCAAGCTCGGTCTGGCATCGTTCGGGCGTGATCGCCTTCATGAGGGCGTTTGTGTCGTCGGCAGTCAGCACCTTCGTTTTCTGAGGACGCATTCCACCGTCGATCCGAAACACGGGCGGCAGGCCTGTGGTGATGTGAATGTCGCTCACCCCATTCTTGACTGCGGCCATCAGGAGTTTGTCGATCTGGATCGAGCCCTCTGCCGCCTCCGGCATCGCATAGACATCAGCGTCGGAGCTGACGGCCGCCGCGGCTGGCTTCGATTCGGATGCGATTTCCAACTCGAGCGGTTCGTCAATGCTCGGTCGCCCGGGTGTCGGGCCCTGGAGCACGAGGACCTTGGTCCCCCGGATGTCGAGCAGCGCACCCGCGCACGATCCGAGGCTCGAATCGAAGACGAACCTACCGGGGTCTGCACCGGCTGGAATGACCGCAGTCGCCAAGGCGACTACGAGATCGGCCGCAAGCGGCTTGGAGCCCAGCGGCTTGAGGCTGCCGTCGATCCGCACCATTGGGGCCATCCCCGCCGAGAGCCGCAGTTCGCTCCCGCCGTTGTCGAGCATGACCTTGAGGAGCTTCTCGACCTGCTGGACGTTGGCAGGGTTGCCGGCGGTGACGGACATGGCTGGCTCACTGGGAAACGAGGGCACTACGTCGGTCACGAGCAGAAGTGCTCGGGAGAACGGTTCAGCCACCGGACCTACATTGTGGCTCTTTGGCGGGGGATCGAAAAGTTCCCCTCGCGAAACCCGCGATGCGGCGATCAATAGACCAGGAGCCGCGTTCACGGCGACTGATTCCCCGGGAGGGTCGCAAGGCCCCTGACAGCCTCCGTCCCTGACCGCATTATGCGCGGGATCGGAAGAAAAGTCTCCCCGGCGTGAGGAAAAAATCTCGAGCCACCGATTTCTCGGCTATTCGGCGCGTTTCGAGACCCGGAACACCTCGTCCAGCGTGGTGATTCCCCGCAGTGCCTTGGTGACTCCGTCGTCGAACATGATCCTCATCCCCTGGCTCACGGCCGCCCGGCGGATCTCCTGGGTAGCGGCCCCCTGGAAGGCCATTTCCCGGATCTTGTTCGTCATGATCATCAGTTCGAAGATCCCGAGCCGCCCCTTGTAGCCCGACTTCGTGCAATGGCTGCAGCCGCGGCCCTTCATAAAGGTGGCCCCCTGGAGCATCTCCGGCGTGATCCCGGCGGCCTCGATCTGGGTATCGAGGGGCTGGTAGGGCTGCTTGCACTTCGTGCAGTTGACCCGCACCAGCCGCTGGGCGAGCACGGCGATCACGCTGGAGGCTACGAGGTAGGCCGGCACCCCCATGTCGATCATCCGGGTGATCGCGCCGGGAGCGTCGTTGGTGTGGAGCGTGCTGAACACGAGATGCCCCGTGAGCGAGGCCTGGATGCCCATCTGGGCGGTTTCCGTGTCGCGCATCTCGCCCACCAGGATCACGTTGGGGGCCTGCCGGAGCATGGCCCGGATCACGCGGGCGAAGTCGAGGCCGATCGAGTGCCGAATCTCCACCTGGTTGATGCCGGCGAGGTAGTACTCGACCGGATCCTCGGCGGTGATGATCTTGGTGTCAGGGCGGTTGAGCTCGTTGAGCGAGGCGTAGAGCGTGGTCGTCTTGCCGGAACCGGTCGGGCCCGTCACCAGGATGATCCCGTTGGGCCTGCGGATCAGATTCTTGAACTGCCGGAAATCGTTCTCCGAGAGCCCGAGCTGGCGGATGCCGACCCGGATGTTGTCCTTGTCGAGGATCCGCATCACGACCGATTGGCCGTGATTGGTTGGGAGCACGCTGACGCGGAGGTCGTAGTCTTTGCCGTCGGCCGTGAGCTTGATCCGGCCGTCCTGCGGCCGCCGCCGTTCGGCGATGTCGAGCTTGGAAAGGATCTTGATCCGGGAGAGAATCGCGCCGAGCAGCCGGCGGGGCGGGTTATCGCGCTCGACCAGCCGGCCGTCGATCCGGTAGCGGATCCGGACCCGGTCCTCGAAGGGCTCGATGTGGATGTCGCTGGCCCGCAGCTGCACCGCCTCGGTGATGACCAGGTTCACGAGCTTGACCACCGGGGCGTCGGACTGGTCCTCCTCCGCCGCCGCGGCATCCTGCTCGAGGGCCGTCTCGGTGAAGTCGATGGCGGTGTCGGTGAACTCCTGGAGCATCGAGTCGGCGCTCTCGCCGTCGGAGAGTCCGTAATTGCGGTTGATGGCCTCGACGATCTGCTCCCGGGGGGCGATCGCCATCTCGATTTCCCGGTTGAGGATGAAGCGGAGCTTCTCCTGGGCGTCCATGTCGGTCGGGTCGCAGGTGGCGATCCGGAGCGTGCCGCCCGACTCGGCCAGCGGAAAGATCGTGTTTTCCCGGGCCACGCTCTCGGGCAGCAGACCGATCACCTCCTCGGAAACCTCGAACTTGCCGAGGTCCACGAACTTGAGCCGGTAGGCCTTGGCCAGCGCCTTCATCACCCGTTCGCCTGGCGCGTAGCCGAGCCGAACCACCTCGTCCTGCACCTTCTTGCCGGACGATTGCGCGACCCGCACCGCCTCGGCGAGTTGCTCGGCGGAGATGATGCCCTCGGAGACGAGCAGCGTGGAAAAAGCGTCCATGGTCGGCTGGGATGCGAAGAAGAGTGAGGGGAAGCGGGGGCGATGAGGAACTCGCGCGGCCGGTCAGGCGGGCGGGTCGAGAAACGTGTCGGTGTGCTCGTAGCCCGGCGCGCACGTGCAGAGAAACACGAGTTCGCAGTCACCCGTGTTGCAGATCGTGTGCCGTGCGCCAGGCGGAATCGCGATCGCGTCTCCCGGGCCCACCGGCCGGGTCTCGTCACCGAGCGTCATCGCGGCGGTGCCCGAGAGGATGTAATAGATCTCCTCGGTCACGGCGTGGTGGTGGGGGGTGGTGGCGCAGCCCACGCCCAGCCGGGCCTCGGCCAGGCTCTGCTGCCGGATCGAGGAGTTGCGGTGGGCCAGCAGTTCGCGGATCGTCGAGCCATCGACGGTCGTAAAGGGCACGGTGTCGCGCTGATTGACGATGTCCATGAGCCTCGCGATTCGTCCTCGCCCAGTGGTGCCGACCCGAGCCCTTCAGGATACCAGACGCCCGTGGAAGTGCAGCACCGCCGGAAGCACCGGGCGGTGCTCCCAGGCCGCCGCGTCGGGCAGGGCTGCGGGGTCGAACGAGCCGTCCCCCTCGACCACCATGACACTGCGGGCCGGGGCTGCGGCCAGAAGCGTCGCCACGAGCGCCATCAGGTCGTCACGCCGGTCTTGGAACATGCTCCAGGGGGGCGAGACGAACGTCAGCCACGGGGACTCGGGCGGCAGGTCGGGCAGCCGTTTGGTCCACATGAACACGTCGCCGGGCCGCACTTCGCACCGCTCGGCCACGCCCAGGTCCCGGGCCGAACGGCGGATCGCGTCGGCCGTGGGGAAGTGACGCTCCGTGAAGACCGCCCGGGCCGCGCCCCGGCTGAGGGCCTCGAACCCCAGGGCGCCGGTGCCGGCGAACAGGTCGAGCACCAAGCTCTCGCGAACGCCCGTGCCCAACAGGTCGAAGAGCGCCTCGCGGACGCGGTCCTTCATCGGCCTCGTCGGGCCGCCCGGCAGGTGCGCGAGCCGCCGTCGCCGCAGGGATCCGCCGATGATGCGGGGAGGCTCGGCCGCGTCGCCGGCGGGCGACGGCGGGGCCGGTCGGCGGCGGGGCATGGGGCGGTTCTCCGGGACATGGGGCAGGAACGACACGTGGTATCGTATCGGCTGGCCGGACGGATCCGGACGGGCATGATGCGGGAGACGCTGGAGGAGCGCACGATGGCGAGGTG
>CAMCPF010000089.1 GCA_945876515.1 Candidatus Kuenenia stuttgartensis | reverse complement strand
GGCGGCGACGAGGGCGGCGGCCGCGAGTTCCACCTGCCGGCCGGTGCCGACCGGGTCGAGCCCGCGAACGACGAGCAGGATCGGGCTAGCCACGTCCATCGGCATCCCGGCAGGCGGCGACCTCGGTCGCGTCGGGAACGCCGTCCTGGGCCGCGCGGGTAGCGGCAATCTCGGCTTCTTCGAGCACGGCGAGGTAGGGCAGATGTCGCCAGGCGCCGTCGAAGTCGAGACCGTAGCCGACGACGAACTCGTCGGGGATGTCGAAGCCGATGAAGTCGGGACGGGTGGCCACCTCGGCCCGGCCCTCCTTCGCGAGAAGCACGAGCGACCGCACGCTCGCCGCGCCGCGGCGACCCAACTCCGCGAGCAACGCCTCGAGCGTGCGGCCCGTGTCGAAGATGTCATCCACCAGGAGCACGTCCCGCCCGGTGAGGTCGGGGAGCAGGTCGAGCCGCAGCTCGAGTTCTCCCGGCCGGGTGGCCGTGCCCCGGTAGCTGCTGGCCCAGACCATGCTCACCTGCACGGGCCCCTCCAGGCGTCGAATCAGGTCGGCCACGAGCACGATGCTGCCGGTCAGCACGCCTACCACCGTCAGCGGTCGCCGCCCGACGACCGCCCGCACCTCCGTGGAGAGCCGATCGATGCCGGCGGCCAGGTCATCGGAGGAGAGCAGCACTCGCATCGAGTCGCATTCCTGTGCGGGACGAAAGAAGTCGAGGCTCCACAGAATACCCGTATCCGTAGCCCCGATAGAATAGGTGACGATTCGTGCATTTCGGGCAACCGGCCGAGGGGTTGCCCGTGCCAATCGAGCGGCGTTGCTGGCCGAGCGCAGCAGGATTGCGGAGCGAAGGCCAGCATCGAGTGAGCAACGGGCAGGATGCCCGTCGCGAACGTCCGGCGAGATGGCACGGGCAACCCCGGGCCACCCCACGCAACCCATCGGGCACTCTGGTGGGCGAACGAGTGTTCCCTGTTTTTTACTACCGCGCGCCCGCCTCATCATGCGTCCCCCGCCCCCTTCCCGTTCCGGCTGGCTCGTCGCCGAGGTTGCCGGCCATCCCTGTGAGGTTCATGTGCCACCCGACCCGCTGCCGGGCCGCGCGCTGATCTATCTCCATGGCGTGCGGGAACGCTGGCTGCAAGAGCTGCCCGTGCTTCGCGACCTGGTCGAGGCGGCGCGGCTGCCGGTGCTCGCGCCGCGGGCCGGCCGCTCCTGGTGGCTCGACCGGATCGTGACCGGCTTCGATCCCGACATCACGGCCGAGCGGTATGTGATCGGCGCGGTCGTCGCGGAGGTCGCGCGACGGTTCGGCGTCAGCCCGCCGGGGATCGCGGTCGTCGGCACGAGTATGGGAGGCCAAGGGGCGCTGCGGCTGGCCTACCGTCATCCCAACCTGTTTCCCGTGGCGGCCGCGATCTCGCCGGCGATCGACTTCCACGCGGCGATGCGCGAAGCCCACGAGCGGCCCGACGGGGAACTCTACGACACGCTCTGGGAGACCTACGGCGACGTCGAGCGGGCCCGGCAGGACACGGCGATCCTGCATGTTCATCCACTCAACTGGCCCCGGCACCAGTGCTTCGTCGCTGATCCCGCCGACATACACTGGTACGACGGCGCCGTCCGCCTCCAGAGCAAGCTCGTGGCCCTCGGCATCCCACACGCGGCGCTCCTCGAGCCCCGTGGTGGCGGCCACAGCCAGGAATACTATGACCGGGTCTCACCCGACGTGATGCGCTTCGTGCTCGAGCGGCTCGACGAGGAGTCGCGCCGGATCGCCTAGCCGATGCCCGTGCGATACGGGTCGTCGGCCGCGAAGCGGAGCGTGCTCTCGGCGGTGACCCAGGCGTGGCCGCGGACACTGGGCACGAGCACGCCGCCCGAGCGACGGATCGTCGCCTCGTAGAGCCCGCCCAGGATGCTCTCCTGCCGCCAGACGGTGCCCTCGGGGAGCCGACCGTCCTCGTGCAGGCAGCCGACCAGCGCGCTCGTGGCCGTGC
Organism: Candidatus Kuenenia stuttgartensis; assembly: GCA_945876515.1. Lineage (GTDB taxonomy): Bacteria > Planctomycetota > Planctomycetia > Pirellulales > UBA1268 > QWPN01. Next base: position 7,201 of record CAMCPF010000089.1, on the reverse strand, counting down.
CGCAGGGGGAGCGGTCGAAGGCGCCGTCGGGACAGAGCACGAAGTTGCGGGCGTCGTGCCCGGGCTCGTGAGGCGGCCCGAGCAGCACCACGTGATCGATCGTCTCGCCCGAGTCGCCGGTGATCCCCGCGGCCTCGAGTGCCCGCCGGATCGCCCAGGCCTTGCCTCGCAATCCCGGGATCGCCGCGAGCTCGAGCGGCAGGCCATGGTCGCGGGTGATGAAGAACCACAGGCCCGAGGTGGCCACGTCGCCGGTCACCGTCGTGCCGTCGTCGAGCGAGATGGAAAGCTCACGGCGGATCCGCCGCGGCGGCACGCACTGGAATGTCGTCGCCGTGCCGCCGTGCCACTCCACGCCCACCACGCCGGCCGGCGTCTCGAGGCGAAACGCCCCGGGGGCGATCCGCCCCAGGTGACCGAGCGAGGCGGCCAGGCCGATCGTGGCGTGGCCGCACATGTCGAGGTAGCCGACTCGGTTGAAGTAGAAGGCGCCGAGGTCGCAGGCCGGGTCGGCGGGCGGAACCAGCACCACGCCCACCATCGCCTCGACACCGCGCGGGTCGGCCACGATCGCCCGCCGCAGGTGATCGAACCCCGCCCGGAAGGCGTCGCGCCGCCGTCGCACCGAGCCCGCGCCGAGCGGCAGCCCGGTCGCAAAGGCCTCGTCGATCACCAGCCGGGTCGGTTCACCGATCGTGTGCGAATCGATCACCCGCAGGGCCGACGGGAGTGGATCGAGATGCGGTGGCATGGGCGGCGGGCCGGCCGGGGCGAATGAGGTCGGTCGCGAGTATACGGCCGCAGCCGAGGGGCTCACGTGCCCGGCACAGGCCGAGGCGCGAACGGCGCCTGCTGAGCCGGGGCCTGCGGACCGCCGGGCAGCTGCGGCAGCGGGCCCTTGCCCAGTTGGTCGAGGTCGAGGAAGCGGGCGTCTTCCACGTCCACGCGGTTGAGCCCGCGCCAGTAGAGGATCTTGCCGGCCGAGGCGCTCGAGGGCTGGGCGCCCACCTTCACCTGCCGGAAGAGCTGCGCGTCGCTCCGGCCGTCCCCCTCGAATACGAGCAGGTCCTTGGCCTCGCTCCAGGTGAGCCGCGCGCTCCGGGCGGTGAACGACTCCCCCTCGACGAGCACGTTGCCTCCGGCCGCGATCTCGAGCGTGTTCCGCTGAAGCCCCGGCAGGGGCGGCGCCTGGCCGACCCCGAGCGCGTCGCAGGCGATCGCCACCACGCCCTCGGGGAGCCCGCCGGCTGCGTGCGGGTCGAGGGCGTCGTCCCAGCCGGCGACCGGCCCGGCGATCGCCTCGACCCGCTGGTGAAACTCCATCATCCGCCGATGGATATTGCCCCGCAGGCCGCGTTGGAAATCGACGCCCAGATACTGCAGCTGCTCCGACCGACCAGTGGCCGCCACGGGCCGCACCGGCGGCGCCGCGCCGGGGGCGGCCGGCAGGTTGAGCTGGGGCGAGCTGCCGACGCGGGTGCTCGTCAGGCGGCCCGGCCCCGTGCCCGAGACTTCGCCACTGGCCCGCTCCACGACGAGGTCGCGCACGAACAGCCGCTGCCGCGACTTCTCGCCGGCCTCATCGAGCATCTCGCTCTCGATCTTCACGCCGCCGCCGCAGGCCACGCGAGCCACCTCGGGCTGCCGGCCGCCCGATGGGCGGCGATCGCCGCCGAAGTCGAACGGCTCGTCGAACACGACGTCGATCACGCCGGCCCGCACGGTCGTCTCGGGAGTCTTGGCCACGACCTCGTCGCTGAACCGGGCCGTGCGGCCGTCGAAGTCGAGCCGGCCGCGCCAGGCGACATCGAGCGTGCCGGGATCGCCTCCGGCCACCGGCGGGGCCATGGCCCGTGGTGCCGGCCCGGTCAGTGCGAGGCCATCGAGGCCGCCCCCCGCCGGAATCGGCAGTGCGAGCGTGCCGGCCCCATCGACCACGACGCGGTTGCGGCCCCTGTCGAACTCCACCAGCGGACCGGAGAGGTCGAGCCCCTGGCCACGGACGATCGCCGGCCGTCCCGAAACCACGGCGCGTGCGTCGAACCCGGCGGGGCGCGAGAGCTGCACCTGCTCACCGGCGATCTCGATGCCGGGCTTGGTCGCGCCCGGCAACGGCTCCTCGACCACCTTGACCTGTCCTTCCATGGACATCTCGGCAAGGTCATTGCCCTGTGGCGAAAGGGTCACAAGGCCCCGCACGAGCGCGGCCGTGGCCGTCATCCGACCGCGGCGCGGGGCCGCGGGAGGGGCCACGGGGGGCGGCGCGACCGGAGCCACCGGGGCAGTCGGCGGCGCCTGGGCGGCCACCGCGGCAGGCGGGGGAGCCGGCTGGGGCTTCGGCTGGCCAGGCTCCTCCCGAAACCAGAGTTCGAGCCGATCGGTGCGGGCCGCGACCTGTTCGGTGTCGGCCTCGACCATGCCGCGGGCGAGCATCCGCGACGGCTTCACGCCGGAGAGGTCGGGCCCGGCGGCGGGGCTGCGTGGCGGCGCGGCGGCATCCTTCACGACCTCGAGCCAGAGGTGCATCTCGGCGGCAGCGAGGCGGCCACGGCCCTCGATGGTGACGTCGGCGTCGCCCGCGATCGAGACGACGTGGCCGGTGCCGTCGGGCCGCATCCGCAGCCACTGCTGCCAGCGGGCCTGGGCCGGCGGGGCGTTGTCTGAACGCACGCGGATCCAGCCGGGGCCGACGGCCATCAGCGCGCCGGGGTCCCCGGGTGGCCCCGGGCAGTAGTCGATCTTGCGGGCCTCCATCTCGGAGCCGCGGGCGACGAGCGACACGGGCTCCGGTCCGTCCAGAAGAATCCGCCGCGTGGCGAGCTCGTAGCCGAGCCGGGCGGCGCGGGCTTCGAGCTCGCCGGCCGTGCTGCGAACGACCACCGGAGCGCCCTTCGCCTGGATCTCCTGCGGCTTGAGCCCGCCACGAGTGGGATCGGCCTGCCCCTCGGCGTCGGCGCCGAGCAGGATGGCCAGCAGATCGCAGGTGAGCTGATCGGTGCCCCCGTCGGGCATGGCTCGCAGCACGTCGACGTGGTCCTCGAGCGTGATCACGTTGGCGGACACATTGAAGCAGAGGGCGCCGCGGCAGCTGACGAGCACGGGAGGCGGCGGGGCCTCGGCCGGAGACTCGCCCGTCGGCTGCGCGGCGGCATCCGCCACCGGCGGGCCGGCGACCACGACGGCATCCTCGCCCGGAAGCAGTCCCCCCTCGAGGCCCTCGAGCCGCATACGCACGTCTCGCTCGAGGCGGATCGAATCGACGCCCCCCACGTTCGGGCCCTGTCCGAGCGGATCACCGCCACCGCCGCGCTGCCCCGGCCGCGGCTTGAGCGCGACCACGAGCCCGCGGCCGCTGCCGCTCGAGCGTCCGTACCGAAACTGCACCATCTCGCCGGTGCTCACCTCGAGCTCGTCAAGTTCGACATCGCGGGTCACGATCTCGACGTCGTCCTCGCCGCCGGGCGCCGATGGCGTGCCACGGATCGTCACCTGCCCACGGAGGCTACCTCCCACGAGCCGCGCCAACCGCCCCTGCCGCAGGTCGAGCGGTTCGTCGAACTCCAGCACGGCCCCCTGTGGGGCCCGCATCACGACCGTGCGGCCGGCGGGCCCATCGGCCACGCGGTTGCGGTCGGAGAGTACGACGAGCGTGCAGGGCACCAGGTTGACGCGGCCGTCGGGCAGCGACTGGTATTCCTTGAAGAGCAGCCGCATCTGCCGGCTCTCGAGCACGATCGGCTCATCCCGCTCCCAGGCCCCCTCGGGAAAGATGTCACCCAGGGCGGCCAGCCGCTGGTCGGCCCGCGCCCGGATGGCAGCGGCCTCCTCGGGCGTCATCTCGAGCGCCGTCGTGGTGTCGTCGATCCGCGGCTCCACCAGCGGCATGATCGTGAGCCGGTAGAAGCCGGCCGTGGCCAGGATCACGAGGAACACCCGCAGCGTGCGTCCGAGTCGGTGTTCCATCGCGGTGGTGTGGCGCGGAGGGTTCGGCGGCGGTTTGGTGGGGAGCGGGAGGCGGGGTTCGGCGGCGGTCAGCCGGCGCGGAGCGAGTAGCGGGCGACGACCGCCTCCCAGCCGCCGCGGGCCCGGAGCAGATGCTCGATCGCCTCTCGGACGGCGCCCCGGCCGCCCGGCAGGGTGGTGACCAGGGCCGCGGCCGCGCGTACCTCGGCGCAGGCGTCGGCGACGGCGATCCCCGCGCCGCAGCGGGCGATCACGGGCAGGTCGGGAAGGTCGTCGCCGATGAAGGCGGTCTCCTCCCAAGAAACGCCGCACTCCGCGAGCACGGCGGCTGCGGTGGCCAGCTTGTCTTCCACGCCCTGCCGCACGATTCCGATGCCGAGCTCACCGGCCCGCAGCTGCACCACGTGACTCGAGCGGCCGGTCACGATGCCGGTGCGGCCGCCGGCCCGCTGCCAGAGCTTGAGCCCCAGACCGTCACGGATGTGAAAGGTCTTCGACTCGATACCCTGGTTGTTCCAGGTGACGCCGCCGTCGGTGAGCACGCCGTCCACGTCAAGCAGCAGGAGTTGAACCCGCGCGAGGCGGCGGTCGAGGTCGGCGGGCTTGGTCATACAGGCTGGCTCGTGGGAGTGTTCGCGGCACCGCGCGGGGCGGTCAGGCGGCGGCGTGGTGCCGCGGCTGGGGCGCATGGATCGCCTCGTGGGGCACGAGCCCGACGAGATCGACGACGTCGAGCAGGCCGGCCACGCGGCCATCGGACTCGACCACGGGCAGTTCGCTGAGCCGCCGCGATTCGAGGATCGCGACCGCGTCCCGCAGCCTCGTGCCGGCGGGCACGGTGGTGGGGCTAGCGGTCATCACCCAGCCGATCGGGGCGTCGAGCAGGTCGTCGTGCCGCCGCTCAAAGAGCCTGGCCAGGTCGCTGTCGGTGAAGATGCCCGCCAGGCGATCCCCTTCCCCGACCACCATCACGGCACCGGTGCGGCGGGCGGGCAGCGGCCGGCCGAAGACGGCGCGAACAGTCTCGTCGGCCCGGGCGAGCCGGCATTCCGCCAGCGGCCGCATCGCATCTTCGACGAGCATCAGCTGCCTCCCGAGGCTGCCGCCGGGATGGCGGGCGGCGAAGTCTTCGGAGCTGAACCGGCGCAGGTTCGAGGTGACCAGCGCCACGGCGTCGCCCAGCGCGAGCATCAGCGCCGTGCTCGTGGAGGGCGCGAGCCCCAGGCCGCAGGCCTCGCGCACGCTGCCGGTCGGCACCACCACCGTAGCCGCGCGGCCGAGCGAGCTGTCGGGCCGGGCGGTGAGGGCCACGATCGGCACCCGCCTCGCGACGACGTGCGGCAGGAGCCGCGTGATCTCCTCGGTCTCGCCCGACTGCGAGAGCGCCAGCACCACGTCGTCTCCGCGAAGCGCGCCCAAGTCGCCGTGCATCGCCTCGGCAGGATGAAGGAAGTGGCTGGGCGTGCCCGTCGAGGCGAGCGTGGCCGAGATCTTGCGGGCCACGAGCCCGGCCTTGCCGATCCCCGTCACGACCACGCTGCCGGTGCAGCCTTCGACGAGCCGCACCGCGCGGCAGAAGGCCTGGTCGAGCCCGGCCGCCGCCGCGAGCACCGCCTCCCCCTCGGCCCGGAGGATCGCGCGGCCGCGGTCGAGGATCGCGTCGTCGTGGGATGTGCCGTGTCCGTCGTCCATGCCGTCACCAGCCTCCTGCCGGCCGCGGCCGGTCCGACCGCGGGGGCGGGACTATAGGCCGGTTGGGCAAAGGGCCGCAACGCGTATTTCGCCCGGGCCCGGCTGGCCAACCGCCCATGCAGCCGCGGGCCTGCGGCCCGCGGATTCCACGAACCACCCCAATGCGTCGCCCGTGACGATCCCCTCCCGTGGCTCGCGCCTCGCGCATAAAAGCCCCCTCGCGCGACGGGGATGACGGGATCCTTCACCGCGACCGGGCCCCAGTGGCATACTGTTGACCCGGTGGCCGCGGGCGTGAATCGAACGACCAAATCGAATGCAGGGATGTCATGCGGGCAATGAATGCGACGGCAGCGAGCGTGGGCCTATTTGTTCTCGTGTGGGCTGGAGTGTCATGCCGGGGAACGGCATTCGCTCAGGCCGTGGATGCCGCCGCGGACTCGCCAACGATCCTGCTGACCGCGACCATCGACCTCTTGCAGCCGCCGTTCTTCGGGGCAGTCGCAGGCATCTCGGCCGAGGGGGAGTTGCGGATCGGGCCCTACGAGGGCAAGTCAGGCCAGGAGGTTCCGGCGCAGGGTCCGCTCGGCGAAGGACTGTATCTCGGCGTGGTCCGCGGGCGGCTGAAGAACTGGGGCGATGCCCAGTTGGTGCGGGTCGAGGTCACGGAAGTCCCGGGCGACGGCAGGGCTATCGCACGGGTGGGCCGCAGCCTCGACGGCAAGATTCCCGTCGGCAAACTCATCCTGCTGGTCCGGCCGCCGCAGACGACGACGGAACAGATGCGGGCCCTTCCGGACCTCGTGACGCTGGAGCAGGGGCCGGCGCCGAAGGTCACCGTGAATAAGCCCGTGGCTGAGGCGGGGGTGGAAATCGCGGCCACGGCCCGGGCCGATCGCGCGGCGCGAAACCTCGCGGCCATCGCCAAGGCGATCATTGGCTACTACGACACGCGCCGATGTTTTCCGCCGGCCATGTTGATCGGCCCCGACGGCAGAGGGTGGCACAGCTGGCGGGTGCTGATTCTCCCCTTCTTCGACGATCCGGCCATGCAGGCGCTCCGCAATCGATATGCATTCGACGAGCCTTGGGATGGCCCGAGAAACAAACAGTTGCTGGACCCGATGCCCGACGTCTACGCGGATCAACCGGACGGCAAGCCGGCCGACTCGTTCACCCGCTACGCGGCCGTCACCGGCGTGGGAACGATGTTCTCCCCGGAAGGCGTCGCCTTCGATCCGGCCCGCAAGCCACTTCGTCTCGGCCATGGAGTGCTGATGAAAGACTTCCAGGATGCGGCCTCCTCCACGCTGATGGTGGGCACGCTCACGGGCGACGCGCAGATCCCGTGGACGAAGCCCGAGGACGTGGTCGTCGGTGACAATCGGGCGCTGCTGGGCGACAAGGGATTCTTCGGCGCACCATACGAGTCCGTGAGCGGCCTCGACAAAGCCAAAGGCGCCTACGGCCTGTTTGCCCGTGCTGATGGCAGCCTGGCCGGCATCTCCGAGACGATCGACCCGGATGCCTTCCGGGCCCTCACGAC